>JAQBNJ010000079.1 GCA_028288645.1 Sediminibacterium sp. | reverse complement strand
AGTGTTGCTTCAGGAAACCTGGGATTCCCCTGTGGTGTGGATGCGAGAGTCCATGCCACCAAAGGAAAACGCAAATCTATGCTTGTACGTGTTCCTTCAAACTCATCAATAAAGATCAAACCTTCATCACCGCTTCCGATCTGCGAAGGATGCCCCGGTTTTAATATCGCCGCTTCACCATAAGCTGTGATGGCTGATTTTGCCTTGGTTGAATAGAAAGGTAATTTATCAAGGAACCTTGTAAGCCCCGGCAATTCCGAACGGTAACTCGCATCAAATCCATACATCGTGTTCTTGATCGGGTCATCGCCATATCCCATCTTGGTAAAGAAAGGACGTTCGGCCAGCCGCATAAACGAAGCGCCAACAGTTAATTTTTTATTGGCGAGATAATCCACTCTCAACCCTGTGAAATTTCTTTGTTGTACACCGAACCCGGCATTATTCTCAAACGAAACTTTTACCGGGATATTAGAACTGAGGATCCCTGCATTTAAGATCTTAACCGACCCAAGGTTATAATCGATGGTATAGTCAATGCCTTCTTTCAGGATCTGCCCTCCTGCTGTTACTGTAACTGATCCTGGTGGAATATTAAATGCATTCAGGTTTATTTCGGAACCGCCGGCACTTCCTTTTACCTGGCCCTGCATCACAAAACGGTTAAGGTTGGCATAGGTTTGCGCGATCGCTTTAATAGAATCGTACAGTTGGTAATAAACATATTTCTTTTTGATGGCCGTAGACATACCGGCAAAAGCAAGCGTATCAAGGTCGCGGCCGAAAGGTTCCAGCACGGGAAAAACAACCCGCCCCATGGCTGGTAAAATAGTAAAGCCTTCAATATAATCAAACACACCATCGGGCTGCGGATCAAGGCGGTTATTTAAACGGTCGAGGTTTAATATGCGCAGCAGCGATTTTCCGTCAACAGCAAGCGAACTTTCAGGTAGATATCTTTTTAAACCGCCGCTGGGTTCTTCGTACAGCACATTGAGTTTGAAATCTTCTTTCTGGATACTCCCAAAAAGATCGAGCGAATAAACGTTTTTCATCATCCATCCCCAGGTAGGTAAAGAAGTTCTTTGCGAAGTAGCTTTCAATAATTTCAGGAACAATACTTTTTGCACGCCACGTGTTGAATCAAGCGCCACATCCTGTGCAAATTCTCCCACCTGGTAAGGCCTTCCGTTATAAGTAAATTGATACGCTACAGCCAATACTTCATCGGATTGCAATTGTACATTTACAGAAACGAAACCAACCTGCGGGTTATAATAATATTCTGATGGATTCAGTTTCCGCGCAAATGTTTTTTCATAATCGTCCACCGGTTTCAATCCCTTTGAGGTCAATATAGAATTGATGGCTGAAGGGTTTCGTGCCGATGGATTGGCAACCAATGAAGAATAGAGATCGTTAGCTCCATTCGCCGGCAAAGCATTGGTAGTATTTGAATGTACATTCGGATTGAAAGGCTGCGATTCAGCCAGGTCCATCAAACCCACAATATCGCGGGCATCCGTAGTGGCGCCGGTACGATTGGTTACCCATACTTCAATCCGCTGGATCTGTACCTGTGAATTGACCACCGGCAGGTTAGCCATGGTTTTGTTATAGTTATTACGGAAATACTGACCCATTAAGAAGTGGCGGTTCTCCTCGTAATCATCTAATTTTTTCTGGAAACTCTGCGTAGCAGTTCCTCCTGATAAACCAACCGATTGTCTTGTTGATTTCTGGTTGGCTATTGCCGCAGTAACAAATACTTTTCCGAATTGCAATTGTGTTTTTACACCAAACAGGTTCTGCGCGCTCGGCATTAGTGAGCTTCGCGATTGAAAAGAAATATTACCGGCTTCGAGGCTTTTAATGATCTCATCATCCATGCCTTTGTAATCAAGTTTTAACTGATTATCAAAACCGAAATTGGAAATGGTGCTATAGTTGATCGGGAACTTAAGTTTGTCGCCGATGTTTGCATTTACATTCAGCTTGGCATTCATATCAAAATCAAACCCGCCATTCTTCCTGGCTCTTTCTGGTAAAGTTGGGTTTTCGATATTCTGGCCCTGGTAACCGGCCATGATGTTCACTTCTCCTGTGGGCTTTATGTCTACTTTCAATCCACCGGCAGTTGTTCCGAAAATACGGTCGAACAATCTATCATAGGCCCGGAGTTGTGGCCTGCGCGATTTGAGGTTCAATGCAGTTAATGCGTTGGCCCTTTTCTTAAAATAATCCGCTTCATCGCGTTGCGATTGCAGCCGCATGAATTCATCAAAGGTCAAAACCGTTGGTACGCGGTAATATTTGCTGCCAACTTTTTCAATGATATAATATTGCCTGGTTACCGGGTCGTACTGTATATCGCGTTTGATCAGTGTGGTATCGCGGAGATCAAAAGGATTTTTGCTTTGATTGGAATACGGGTCGCCCCTTCTGTCGCTGATGGGATAGTGGACAGAATCTTTCTGCTGCGCCTGGGCACACAGAGCCGGCAGAAGCAAAACGAGCATACTTGCAAAATGACGAATGGCCTTCTTCAAACAGTTACTCCTGGTTAAAACAGATAAATACAATGGTTACAGAAAACTGGTTAGGTAGAAATGGAGGCGATAAGTTATAAGTTTTTTAGTGCTTGTTTAATGATATCTTCCAAAGATGCTTTTTCAGCTACAGTTGCCATTGTTTTCTTAATGGCCTGTTCTGCCATCGCGCGGCCGATACCTAAAGCCACCAGTGCAGTTACCGCATCTGCGTCTATTGTTTGAATGCCCGCTACCGAAACTGCTGAATCAAGCGGGTGTTTGCCCAGCGTATCCCTTAATTCAACGATCAGCCTTTCGGCAGATTTCTTTCCGATACCTTTGATACCTTCCAGTTGCTTTGTGTTGCCTTGCACAATGGCGCGGGCTATTTCATCCGGCCTCATACCTGACAACATCATACGGGCGGTTGCTGCACCTACCCCGGAAACACTGATCAGGTGAAGGAACATTTCTTTTTCGGCCAGTTCTGCAAAGCCAAAAAGCGTTTGCGCATTTTCTGTTATATGCAGGTAAGTAAACAGCTGGCCGCTGTCTTTATTGCTGATAGCGGCATAGGTATTCAGGCTGACCTGTAGTTCATATCCCACACCATTTACGTCCACCACGATACGGGCGGGTGTTTTAACAGCAAAATGTCCTCTTACAAAAGCGATCATACCGTTCTCAAAAATAGTGTTTATAACTTACTAATTGTACGTATCTTTGATAAAATTTTATACGTATGAGTACGAAATTGACGCTCTCAATAGATGAGAATGTGGTGTCCGAGGCGAAAGAATATGCGAAAGAGTCTGGCAAAAGCCTGTCAAAGATCATTGAAGGTTATCTGAGGGGGCTGAAAAACAAAAAAAATTCTGCAAGACAGGATGAGCTTCCGCCGGTGCTGAAGCGGTTACATGGCTGCATCAAATCTGACGACATGCGGGATTATAAAGATATTTACGCAGACGGGCTTGTTGAAAAATACAATAAACTATGAATGTTTATTTAGATACGAACGTAGTTTTGGACCTTTTACTGGCTAGAAAACCTTTTGATACGGAAGCAGAACAAATTTTCAGGCTGATAGCGGAAAAAAAACTGATCGCATATATTTCTGCACTCAGCTATGGACAGATAGGCTATTTTTTGGAGAAAAATCTAACGAGATCCAATGCAAGAAACCGCCTGAGGGATATTCAACAATTGACAGAAACAATTGCAGTAGATGATAAGATCATTTCGGCAGCTATCGCTTCAGACTTTACCGATTTTGAGGATTCCATTCAGTTTGGATGCGCGATGAGAGTGAAAAATTTATACGCATTAATCACCAGGAATTACCGGGATTTTAAGAATAAAGAAATACTGATACTTTCGCCAAAGGAATTTTTAAACGATTTCACTAATTAATATGAGTAAAATAACCGCAGCTATTACAGCAGTAGGAGGATATGTTCCCGAGACCAAACTCACTAATTTCGACCTTGAGAAGATGGTAGATACCAATGATGAATGGATCCGTACCCGTACCGGCATCTCAGAAAGAAGGATCTTAAAAGAACCCGGCAAAGGCAGCAGCGATATGGCCGTGCCTGCCGTGGAAGAATTACTTCGCAAGAAAGGGATTGATGCAAAAGACATCGACTGCCTGATCTGCGCAACCGTAACACCTGATATGGTGTTTCCCGCCACTGCAAATATCATCTGCGATAAACTGGGCGCCACCAATGCCTGGGGTTAC
>JAQBNJ010000065.1 GCA_028288645.1 Sediminibacterium sp. | reverse complement strand
TCACCAGGCTTATGGGTATTTTGCGATGCAGCAGTTTGATAAGGCCAAACCATTGTTCAATTCCATCCGCCAGATCCCCAATGATCCCAACTATCTTGATGCCAATTATTATTTCGGATTTATCGCTTTCACCGAAAAAAATTACACACAGGCTTTGGAAAGTTTCAGTATCGCCGAGAAACTGCCGGAATACCAGGGCGTAATTCCTTTTTACAAAGCGGAGATCTATTATTTTAAAGGCGATAGGGAGAAAGCGCTTGAAACAGGAGAAGCAGCCGTAAACAAATCAGGGCAATTCTACGATCTGCAGTTGAGGCAACTGGTGGGCCATATCTATTTCGAAAAAAGAGAATTCGCGAAAGCATTGCCTTATCTCGAAAAATTTGTAGAAGCAAAAGAGAAAGTAAGAAGAGAGGACCTGTACGAGTTATCCTTCTGTTATTATACAACAAAGAATTTACCCAAAGCGATAGAAGGGTTTAAACAATTGGGTGGCGCGCAGGATTCACTGGCACAAAACAGCATGTACCTGCTCGCAGATGCTTACCTGAAAACAAACGACAAACCCAATGCCAGAACGGCTTTCCAGTTCTGCGCATCCAATAACAGCAACGCCGTACAGAAAGAAGTATCGGCATTTAACTATGGGAAACTTTCTTATGAACTGGGTTATATGGACCCGGCATTAAAAGCGTTCCAGTCGTTCATTGCTGCGTATCCTAAATCAACATATTTACAGGAAGCAAAAGAATTATTGGTGAATACATTGGCCAATACAAGCAATTATAAAGATGCTTTGCGATTGTATGAGAGTCTGGGTGTGAAAAGCGATGCCGTGATCAAATTGTACCCGCGCTTATTATATGGAGCTTCTGTTGAACTGATCAATGACCAGAATATAGCAAGAGCAGATTCACTGCTGACAAAATTATTGGTAGCCACTTATAATACCGCGCAATTGCCATTGGCCAATTTCTGGAAAGGAGAGATCGCATACCGCAACGGGGAAACCGATCAATCCATTACCTATTTCCTCAATTACCTGAAAACACCGGTTACGAATGGGGAAGTGAATATCACCAATGCAAGGTATAGCCTCGCTTATGGTTACTTACGGAACGAGAGTTATACACCGGCCAAAGAATATTTTGAACAGATCACCAAAACCGTTTCCGCTACTTCACCAACCATTGAACAGGATGCTTACCTGCGCGCAGCGGATTGTTATTTTATGAATAAAGATTTCAGGCAGGCGCTTAAAATGTATGAAACGGTGAGCGCGCTTCGTTTGCCTTCGGCTGATTATGCATTGTATCAGCGCGGTGTGATTGCCGGTGCATTGAATAAGAACGCGGAAAAAATAAGTTTACTGCAGGGCCTGGAAAAACAATTCCCTGCTTCAGCATTGATCCCCGATGCGAATCTTGAGATCGCCAATACTTACCTGGCGGATGAAAATTTCCAGGCGGCTGTTGCACCATTGCAGAAAGTGATCAGCAATAAGAATGCAGCGGCCATGGCGCCCGATGCCTACCTGAAACTTGGTGTGGCTTATTTCAACCTGAATAAGAATGATGAATCGCTGAACAGTTTCAAAAAACTGGTTACCGGTTACCCGAATACACAGGAAAGCAATGATGCGATCGAATATATCCGCAACATATTTGTGGAGAACCAGAAGCCTGGAGAATTTGCTGATTTCATGAAACAAAATGGCAAGCCGATCTCAGATACAGAAGAAGATTCCCTAACGTTCCGTTCTTCCATGCTGCGTTATGAAGCGAAGGACCTCTCCGGTGCGAGAACAGGTTTTGCCGCTTACCTCTCTAAATTTCCTTCAGGCAGGTATTCTATCGAGGCCAATTATTTAACAGCGGAAATGCTGGTTGCCAATAAAGACAACAAAGCGGCATTACCTTTTTATAAAGCGGTTGCCGACAGGTCTCAAAACAAATATGCAGAACGCAGCACGTTGCAAGTGGCCCGTATCTACTATTTCGACCTGAAAGATTATACGAATGCGCAGGTATATTTTGCACAGCTAAAAAACATTTCCACCCAGCAGGAGAACAGGCTGGAGGCCATGCGCGGATTGCTCCGTTGCCAGTTTAAAGCCCAGCAATGGAAAGAAGCGGCTGCCAATGCAGAAGAACTGCTTCTTGAAAAAGGCATTGCAACTGATGACCGGGTGATGGCCAGTTTAGTAGTTGCCAAAAACCGCCAGCTGAACAATGAAGGCGATCTTGCGATCCTTTCTTATAAACAGGTGATCGCTGCGGGTAAATCTGAATACGCAGCAGAATCGCAATACCATATTGCCGAGATCTTATTACAGCAGAATAAATTAAGCGATGCGGAGAAAGCGGCTTTTGAAGTGGTCAAAAAAATGGGTTCATACGAATTATGGGTAACGAAAAGTTATGTATTGCTGGGCGATATCTATGTGCAGCAGAAAGATCTTTTTAATGCAGAAGCTACTTATAAAAGTATTGTAGAGAATGCAACCATACCTGAGTTGAAAGCAGAAGCCCAGCAGAAATTAGATAAAGTGCTGGAAGAAAAAAACAAAGTAAACAAAGTTGAACAACCACAGTAAAGCAGATCAATACATGAACTACTTACCAAGAATAGTAATCATCACTGTTATAGCAGCTTTTGCCTTTAGTTCTGTGCAGGCACAGAAAAAAAGCAGCAAAAAAACTGTGAAGCAAAAAGCGGCAACACCGGTGAAGAAAGCGGCGGATAAACCGATAACGGTTATCAAAGAAGCCGGTGATACCTCTGCACCGAAAGTGGTCACCATCACGTCGGCTTTCAAACCGTTTTTGAAGGATGCTGCGAAAGTGAATTTTACTGCGGCCACCCCGGTGATCGATTCTTCCAAAATTCCTGTTGCATATACGATCCCTTCACAGAACCTGTTCTTTTTATATCAACCTGTTTCCATCAAACCATTGGCGCTGGCTATTGATACAGGGTTTATCTGGGAGAATGACCAATATGTAAAACTCGGTGCAGGAAATTTCAGCACCTACTACGGCGAAGCAGGATTTTCATTTGGCGACGGTAAAAATTCCATCACCAATATCCGCGGTAACTTTTTAACGTCTACCGGCCATCTTTTCGCACAACAGGCGGCTAAATGGGGTGTTGATCTTTTATCCATCTTCAATACAAAAAACAATCATGAGTGGACGGCACATCCATTCTACCAGAGTTCTACGCAATACCTGTATGGCACTACCTTGACCTATCCAAAAGAAACTTTGTTACAGCGTTTCAGCACAGTGGGCCTCGAATTAGGTATGCAGAATAAAACAGCCAATTCATATGGTATCACCTATCATCCGCAGATAAGTGCGGGAAGGTTTTTTGATAACAGGGAATCGCATGAAAATTACCTGTTGATCAAAGCGCCGATCAGCAAATCATTTGGTAAGATCTATTCATTCAATCTTGGGCTGACGGCTGATATGTCGACGGTTACCTACGCGTTAACCCCGCCAACCGTATTTACAAATAATTTATACTACCTGAATCCTTCCATAGGATTCAAAACGCCGAATGTTAAGATCAATGCGGGTATACAACCTACCTGGGATAACAAAACGTTCTCTTTACTACCAGACTTAACAGCGGAAGCAAAATTTTCTGAGATCAATTTATCGCTCGAAGCAGGATGGCAGGGATATTTCCAGAAAAATTCTTATCGTTCACTGGCAAATTTCAATCCATGGATAATGCCGGTAAACCTGCTGCGCAATACAAAGATCAACGAACAGTATGTGGGTGTGAAAGGAACGCAGGGTGATCATTTTACATACCATGCACGTCTTTCCTTACTCACTATGAATAACCTGGCGCTATTCAAAAATTCCGGTCTTTTAAATGACGGAAGGGCATTTGATGTATTATACGATCCGGAGGTAAAGGCCCTTCGTTTGCATGGTGAAGTAGGCTATACCGAGCAGGAAAAATTGTCTATCACCGCGGGAGCGAGTTTTACCCAGTACAATTCATTGGCCATATACCGAAAAGCATGGGGCCTGTTGCCTTTGGAAGTAACCAGTTCACTCAAATGGAAAATATTGAAGGATCTGCAACTGAAAGCCGATGCATTTCTGTGGGATGGTAATCCATACGAATCGAGCAGCACAAGCCCGACCCCTTTCGAGGTTGGAAAGACTAAAGCAGCAGCTGACCTGAACCTTGGTGCTGAATTTACCGTGATGCCAAGGCTGAATCTCTGGATCCAGATGAATAACCTGCTCAACAGTACTTACCAGCGCTGGAACCAATACAGCGTTTTGGGCTTTAATGTTTTAGGAGGAGTTGTATATTCGTTCCGGTAATCAACCAACCGGAATGGATCAACATCTCTATAAATACCTTGTTTTATATAAGCACCTCTGTATTCCCCAGCTGGGTAGCTTTGTGATACAGCCTCAGAATTCCCGCTACGACGAAAGCACAGGACTATTACATGGCCCGTCATCCGCAATGGTTTTTACTGATGCACAGGTTGTTGTTTCTGAAAAGATCTTCTTTGATTTTCTCGCAAATGAAATGGGCGTGGATGATCTGACCGCTATCAAACTCTTTCATGATTTCTCCTATCAGTTCCGCAATGATCTGCAGGAAAAGGGATCAGTGGAATTAACAGAAGTGGGCAGACTTACTAAAGAGGAAGATACGATCGTCTTTCATCCCTCACATTCTGTATCGGAACTGATACCTGGTGTACGATTGGAAAAAGGGATGACGCTTACCGAAGAGATTGGATCAATAGAAGAAATCGATACAGAAGAAAATAAAGATCCCTGGTGGATGTACGCCATTGTATTAGTCATGCTCGGCATAGGTGCGCTGATATTTTATTATAGTTAAACATTGTTTTGATCCACATAGAATCTTACTGAAACTTATGGCCGACCTGATCTCTTATGGACTTTGCCCCTGTTGTGCTTCCACTGCTATTTATCCTGCTTTGTCTGCTAAGGATCACACCGTTTCCGGCGAAATATTTGAAATATGGCACTGCGATGATTGCACGATACGGTTTACACAACGCGTGCCAAAGGCGTCTGCTATAGGCCCGTATTACCAGTCGGTTAGCTATGTATCGCATTCCGATACGCAAAAAGGATTGATTAACCGCCTGTACCATATGGTGCGGAACCGCACACTGAATTCGAAACGAAAACTGGTGCAGGAGGTAACCCGAAAAGAAACAGGAAATTTACTCGATGTAGGTGCAGGTACCGGTGCATTCGCAAATACCATGCAACAGGCAGGATGGACCGTTACTGCATTGGAACCCGATGATATTGCGCGGGAGAATGCATCCAATAAATATGGATTGCAACTCCAGTCGCCGGAAAATTTATTTAGACTTGATGCTTCGCAATTTGATGCCATCACTATGTGGCATGTGCTGGAGCATGTGCATGATCTGCATGCATACCTTACACAATTCGAGGTGATACTGAAACCCGGCGGCAGGCTGATCATCGCTGTTCCGAATTATACCAGCTACGATGCGAAAGCTTATAAAGAATTCTGGGCGGCCTATGATGTTCCGCGGCATCTCTATCATTTCTCCCCGAAAAGTATGGAGTTACTAGGCAATCGCAAGGGATTTACATTGATTGATACAAAACCCATGTGGTTTGATAGTTTTTATGTTTCCATGCTGAGTGAGCAATACAAAAATGGAAGCGGTAACCTTATCGGCGCGATGTGGAACGGGATGATCTCGAATGTAAAAGCATTAGGAGAAAAGAAGAAATGCAGTTCAGTGATATATATCTTCTCTAAGAAATAGCTTTTTCACGCAAAGGCGCTAAGGAGCAAAGGCGCAAAGGAAATCTTTGCATGAACCTGTCTTTTGGTGTAACAACGATATTAAACAAATGGGATGCCGCTGATCACGCGACTGTCAAAAACGTCAAAACTTTGCGGCTTTGCTCCTTAGCGCCTTTGCGTGAAATCCTCTCAATGAAACTTCACCTCAAACAAATTTGGCCAATACTTTCCCGTTATATAAAAAGACCCTTTCGCTGCATCATAAGCAATGCCATTTAAACAGTTGCCTTCTTTAGCAGGAGCAACCAAATTATTTTTTGGAAAGATATCCGTCAGGTCAGCTTTTGCTACCACGATGCCGGTTTTCGGATCGATCTTTATAATAGAATTGGTCTGCCAGATATTGGCATATAGATACCCATCTACATATTCGAGTTCATTGATGCTGTCTACATACCCGTTATTATTCGATACCCCTAAAGTTCTTTCGATCTTGAAAGTTTCGGGATTGATAAAATAAATATTGCTTCCGCCGGTATCCAGGATCAGTTGTTTGCCATCCGTTGTCATTCCCCATCCTTCATAGGGCCATTCAAACTCCTTGATCTTTTTGAAGTCCATGTCAAATACAAATACCTTATGTTCCTGGTAAGTGAGCATGTAGATCTTATTGTTGATCATAGAAATGCCTTCGCCAAAATACTCATTACTGATCTTGAGCTTCTGAATCGCTTTGCCGGTTTCAAGGTTTGCTTTCAGTAAATAGCTGGTGCCTTTAAGACCGGTGCTTTCATACAATTGGTTGTTTAGCCAGAACAATCCTTCCGTAAAGGATGCGGTGTCGTGTGGGTATATTTTTA
>JAQBNJ010000047.1 GCA_028288645.1 Sediminibacterium sp. | reverse complement strand
GAATACCGTACCAGAAAAGATCTGGATGTGTTTTCTCAAGCGTAGCCGGACTATACGTATCTGCACCCAACACCTTTCCAACTTTGCCCTGCACAACCTCCTGTACTGTTTCCATATAACGCAGCGAAGAGGAAGAAAACACAGGTACCTTATATTTTTCAGCGTTCATGTAAATAGCGATCGCATCGTGCAGTGAGCCCGCTACGGGTTTATCGATGAACAATGGTTTACCCGCCCTGATTACCTGCATCGCCTGTTCAAGATGCGGGCGTCCATCGTTGGTTTCCAATAAAATAAAATCAGACTTGCTTAGCAGTCCCTCAATAGATGCTACTATTTCTATACCTAATTTTTTTACTTCTTCTGTATAACCAGCAACACGTTTGGTGGAAGATTCTATATCAGCGCTCCCACGCGGGTAAGCTGCTGTAATGGTAAAACCCGCGTAAGCCGCCGAAGGGTTGGGGCCATTTATTGCTTTGGCAAACGCGGTACTATGCGAAGTATCCAGTCCGATAATACCAATGCGTTTCGGATTTTGTACAAAGCTTTTTGCGTAAGACTTGATCAGCGGGGTCATCAAAGCCACACCTAATGCGGCGGTGCTGCTATCACGAATAAAATTTCGGCGGGGCAATAATTTCGGCATGCGATCGGGGCTAAGTTATTCGGGAATAAAATACGAAGAAGTGATGGGATTTTGGGGAAGTTTTTTGGGGGCCAGAAGGTTAGTGCAACACGTTTAATGTTCCCTTTCGTATCATTAACTGTTATCATTCCGCTTTAACCTCTTAATATCCTCTTCTATTTCTTTCAGGCTTTGTTCTTTCGCCTGTATTTTTTCTGTCAGCCGAAATTTTTCAAATTCTTCATCCGATTTCTGCAAAGCCCTTTCGTGTGTTATTTTTCCTGCGTGTGTCAGCAATTCCCTTCCATTTAATTGCAGAATGGTATCCAGCCGTTCAATCCAATTCTTCATATACATGGGTGTACGTTGCTGTGCCATTGTTTCGGCAAAAGCCAGGTATTGTTCTACCAGCAGGCCCAACAGTTTTACTTCCTCTTCTTTCAGGTAATTTTTTGCAATACCTGCGTCGGCCTTCTTTAGGGCCCTGATCTTTTTCTGGTCGTACGATTGCATCCCCATTAAAGGCAGTGTGGCATCTGCTCTCCGATATACCAGTTCGGCAGCAGTTTGCTCACTGATGGCCCAAAGCAATTTGTTTTGAACCACTTTAAAAAACTCAATTGTTTTTTCATCTTTTACATTGTAGTCAATGCTGGTTGTATAAATGTCTTTTATTTTTTGGTAGAAGAATCTTTCAGAGCTCCGTATTTCCCTGATACGTTCCTGTAGCTCGTTAAAGTAGTTCATGGAGTTGCCTTGCTTAAAGCGGTCATCATTCAGAACAAAACCTTTAATAATATATTCTTTTAAGCGTTGTGTTGCCCAAATTCGGAATTGGGTGCCCTGTGGCGATTTTACGCGGTAGCCAACCGATATAATCACATCCAGGTTATAATGATCAATCTCTCGTTCCACCTCTCTGGATCCTTCTTTTCGAACTTGTCGGAATTTCCGACAAGTTGGATTTTGCTCCAATTCGCCTTCATCATATACATTGATTATGTGTTCAGCAATTGTGCTTCTGCCTTTTCCAAACAACATTGCCATTTGGTCTTGTGTAAGCCAAACCGTTTCCTCTTCCAGGCGCACATCTATTTTAATCTTGCCATCGGGGTTTTGGTATATGAGTATTTCGCCTTGCATAATGATCAATGCTTTTACTATTTTGGTGCTGTACCAGGGCTATTCATTTCCATAGTTTGATACGCGATAGAACCCTGGCTTATTCAGAAACAATCTACAAACTATTGTTTAGGTAGAAAACAAAATGAGGTGTTTGCGTATTAATACGGAGAAGAAATACTTGTTTTTAAAGTTTAATAAAACGCTGTCCTGTTGGGAGAAATTTTTTTCACGCAAAGACGCTAAGGAGCAAAGGCGCCAAGGGGTTTTCGCTGGTTCGGCTTTACAATTAAATGTCGCTTGCTATTTCTCAGAGAGATCGTTCTCACTCACTTTGCGCCTTTGCGTGAAACCCTCCTCGCTGCACATAAACCCGGCTCGTGTATAAATATTATCTTCAACATCAGCAATCCGTTTTCCCAAAAACAATGATCCATGAAAATAATAAAACAGCTCAGCCGGTTTTTCATCCTCTTATTTTTAACACCCGCGTTTCTTAGTGCGCAGTCCGCCCAAAAACCAGTGCCCATTATTTTCGATACAGATATGGGCCCCGACTATGATGATGTTGGGGCCATTGCATTGTTACATGCAATGGCAGATAATAACGAATGCCGCATACTCGCTACTATCGCCAGCGATAAACACAAGCACGTGGCCGCCGTATTAAGCGTACTGAATACTTATTTTAAAAGGCCAGGTATTCCCATCGGTGTAGTAAGGGGAAATGCAGTAGATATAGGAGCATGGCAAAAATGGGATTCATTGATCGTTGACAAATATCCACATGCTGTCATCTCGAATGAAATGGCCCAGGATGCAACCGCCCTGTACAGGAAAATATTGGCTGCACAACCTGATAACAGTCTTACGATCGTTACAGTCGGTTTCCTTACCAATATGGCCAACCTGCTGCAGTCAAAACCGGATAAATATTCTTCGCTTTCCGGTAAGGCGTTGGTGCAGAAAAAAGTAAAACAATTAGTAAGCATGGCTGCCTGTTTTGATAAGGCATTGCCACTATTTAAAGAATTTAATGTGGTAAAAGATTCCGTGGCATCCAAAACAACATTCGATAACTGGCCCACACCCATTATTTTCAGCGGGTTTGAAATAGGCGTAAAAATTCATACGGGCCTGCCCATTGTAAACAGCGTCATTACTCATTCGCCGGTGAAAGATGTTTTTTCTGTAAGCATCCCCCTCGACCCGAAGGATAAAAACGGGAGAATGAGTTGGGACGAAACTGCAGTGCTGGTTGCTGTTAGAGGGTATGAGCCTTATTTTGATGTAGTGAAGGGTAAGATCATCTGCTATGCTAACGGCAGCACGGGTTGGGATAGCGATGGTAATCGGGATTATTATTTAGTGCAGAAGATGGT
>JAQBNJ010000037.1 GCA_028288645.1 Sediminibacterium sp. | reverse complement strand
GAGACACAACAAAGTAAATACCGCTGGTTAATTTAGTGGGCCCTTTGAACACACCATGACTTTTATCATCCAGGTAAGCAGAATCTACCAAAGCCCTGCCTTTACCAAAAAAACTGCCGAGATACACTTTGCAGTTCCTGAGCGGGGTAAGGGTAATACTGATATTCCTTCCTTTGGGTGCAGTGGCTGGTTTTTGCGTGGAGGCAGCAGGTTTATTTTGCGCCGACAGCCAGAGCGTTCCGAATAAAGCCAATGTGGTAAAGATTGATCGCCTCATATTGTTTGAATTCGGGGTAAAAATACTTAAATAGCGCATGGCAGACGTTAATACCCTGTCAAAAAAATCAAATCCATCATCCTTTCCCATTCATAACCAATCGTAGTTACATTTGCACCCGTGAGAAAACAAAGAAAAACAGTTGTTTTAGAGAATATCCTGGTGCAGGATTATGCAGCAGAAGGAAAGTCGTTAGCGCGCGTGGATGGCAAGGTAATATTTATCGAAGGCGCAGTTCCCGGCGATGTGGTGGATGTACAGCTCTCAAAGAACAAAACCGATTGGGCGGAGGGACATACTATTAAGATACACACGCTTTCTGCCGACAGGGTAACACCTTTTTGCCAGCATTTCGGTGTTTGCGGCGGTTGCCAATGGCAGATGCTTCCTTATGAGAAACAGCTTTTTTATAAGCAGAAACAGGTAAGCGATAACCTTGGCCGCATCGGTAAAATTCCTTTACCGGAAATGAACCCGATCATCGGCGCGGATCAAACACGCCAGTATAGAAATAAACTGGAATACACATTCGCCACAGGCAAATTCATTCCCACAGAAGAATTCAGGCGGATGAAGGCAGATGGGGTCTCTCCCAAAGAACAGGCAGGCGCGGCAGGGTTTCATGTACGAGGATTTTTTGACAAAGTGGTGGAGATAGATACCTGCCATTTACAGGAAGAGCCCACCAATTTTATCCGTAAAGCCGTGGCAAAATTTGCCATTGATAACCAGCTCCCTTTTTACGACACCCGCGCACACAAAGGTTGGTTGCGGAATATGTTCGTTAGAAACACCACAACCGGAGAATTGATGATCAATGTGGTGCTGGGTTATGAAGATGAAGAACATCGCAAAAAATTGCTTGACCAGTTACTACAGCAATTCCCGCAGATAACCACGTTGCTATACACCATCAACACCAAAAAGAACGATAGCCTGTCCGACCTGGATCCGCAGGTATATTTTGGTAAGGGCTATATCATAGAAAAACTGGAAGACTATTCTTTTATGATCAGCCCGAAATCTTTTTTCCAGACGAATACAAAACAGGCCGAAAAACTCTACCAGGTAACCCGCGATTATGCCGACCTGGATGGCAGCCAGACAGTATATGACCTGTATTGCGGAACGGGGAGTATCGGTATTTTTGTAAGCAAACAGGCAAAGAAAATTGTAGGCGTTGAAATGATTGGCGATGCCATCATAGATGCAAAAAAGAATGCAGAACTGAATGGAATACAACACGCTTCTTTTTTTACCGGCGATGTGATCGATATCTGTAATGATGCATTTTTTGCTGAGCATGGGCGGCCCGATGTTGTGATCACCGATCCACCGAGGGCGGGGATGCACGAAAAGTTGGTTAAAAAACTATTAGATATTGCTGCGCCAACGGTTGTTTATGTAAGTTGCAACCCGGCAACACAGGCAAGGGATCTTGCTTTACTGGATGAAAAATACAAAGTAGAAAAAATTCAGCCGGTAGATATGTTTCCGCATACGTTGCATATTGAAAATGTAGTGCAACTGAAATTAAAATAATTATGACAGAATTTCGACCCAGTAGATTTGAGATCCTTCCGCCGGTAATTAAAAACCTGTTGATCATTAACGGGCTGGTATTTCTTGCGCAGAGTACTTTGCCGGGGGGGGTGAACGGTTCCCTTTCGATTGATGATATGTTCGCTTTGCATGCATGGCAAAGTAACCTGTTCAAGCCATGGCAATTGATAACGCACTTATTCATGCATGGCGGGTTCTCGCATATCTTTTTTAACATGCTTGCGCTATGGATGTTTGGTGCCGTGTTGGAAAATGTATGGGGCTCCAAACGCTTTCTTACCTTTTACCTCATCTGTGGATTGGGTGCTGCACTGATACATCTTTTGTTCCTGAACTGGGAATTTGCCCCGATCGTGAACGACTACGCAACCCTGGCAAAGCAGCATATGAGTGGAAGCGAATTTGAGGTTGAGACAATGACCCGTTTCGTTCAAAAATATCACCTTGTTTCCTCGGGCGCCAGTTCCGAGGCACTCAGGTACGAGATTCTGAACGATATGTCTGGCAGCTTTCAGAAAATCACATCGCTTTACCAACAAAGCCTTAGTAATCCAACCGTTGGCGCCAGTGGTGCAATATTCGGTGTGCTGGCTGCTTTCGGATACTTGTTTCCCAATACATACCTCTACGTATACATGCTTGTACCGGTAAAAGCAAAGTGGTTCGTATTG
>JAQBNJ010000021.1 GCA_028288645.1 Sediminibacterium sp. | reverse complement strand
GCATGGCCATCGGTGCAAGGGGTATTGATATACTATTACAATTCTTAACAGAAGCGATCCTGATCAGCATCACCGGCGGCGTGATCGGTGTTGTATTTGGTGTTACAGCAGCAAAACTGGTGACTGTATTTCTTTCGTGGCCCACCTTGGTTTCTGAATCTTCCATTATCCTCTCTTTTGTGGTTTGCGCGGTAACCGGCGTTTTCTTTGGTTACTATCCTGCACAAAAAGCATCGCGGCTTGATCCGATTGAGGCATTGCGGTATGAGTAGATCTCAGCGGTGCTAAAATTATTTTTTTGCCACAGACGACACAGATTAACACAGAATTTCTCCGTGCTGGTCTCACACCGTTGTTGGTCGCCTGACCACCTACTTTTGACCGCTACTGTTTTTGGTCACGCTACCAACAACGGCACGAAGTGGGAGAAATTCTGTGTTAATCTGTGTCGTCTGTGGCAATTATTTTTCTCTGGATTTTTATTGTATTTTCAAAGTCACATTCATCACTAATCATTTATCCATGAGAAAGTTATTTTTTGCAGCATCTTTTGCCGTCGTTATGTTGTGCTCTCGCTCCAGCGTGAAAGCACAGGCCATCACTTCGGCACAGATCGATACTTTGGTGGAGCGTACGCTCAAAGCGTTTGATGTTCCCGGTATTGCAGTAGCGGTGATCAAAGACGGCAAGGTGATCCATGCAAAAGGCTATGGTATGCGATCGCTGAAAACGATGCAGAAAGTAGATGAGAATACTTTATTCGGCATCGCATCCAATAGCAAGGCATTTACTTCTGCGGCATTGGGAATGCTAATCGATGAAGGCAAACTGAAATGGGATGATAAGGTCAGAGACTATATTCCCGCGTTTAAATTATACGACCCCTATGTTACGGAAGAGTTCACTATCCGAGACCTGCTTACGCACAGGAGCGGCCTGGGCCTGGGCGCCGGCGACCTGATGATGTTTCCCGATGGAAGTGATTTTACCAGGGAAGACATCATTCATAATCTCCGCTACTTAAAAGCCGTTTCAGCTTTCCGAACAAAATATGATTACGATAACAACCTTTACATTGTTGCCGGTGAAGTGATCGCGAAAGTTTCCGGCATGAGCTGGGAAGATTTTATTGAGAAACGCATTATGCAGCCAATGAATATGACAGGCAGTGCCGCTTCTTTCTCAAGGGTAAAAAACAAAACGAACGCGATAGATGCACACGCACCGGTTGACGGGAAAGTTGAACCGATCAATGGTGTACTGAGTGAACAGGCGAATGCTGCAGGTGGTATCTGGAGCAATCTCACGGACATGAGTAAATGGATCATCATGCAGATGGAAAATGGCAAGTACGGTGAAGGATTAACCAAACGATTATTCTCTGAAAGAGTACATGATGATATGTGGACTCCGCAAACCATTATTCCCGTTCGAACATCTCCGCCGTATAACGTACATTTTTCTTCTTATGGTTTAGGCTGGGGACTGAGTGATGTAAAAGGTTACAAGCAGGTAACACATACCGGTGGACTTGCTGGTATTGTAACACAAGTCATGTTATTTCCTGAAATGAAACTGGGGATCATTGTATTTACCAATCAGCAGGTGGGCGCTGCTTTTACTGCAATCTCGAATACCATTAAGGATAGTTATCTCGGAATTAAACCAAGCGATTGGGTAACTGCCTTTAGTGACAGAATAAAAGCATCAAATGACAATGCAAAAAAGATCACTGATCAGATCTGGGCCGATATAGAAGCACAACAAAAAAATAATACCGCTAAAACGGATGTGCAAATGTTCACAGGAACCTACAAAGACGAATGGTTTGGCGATGTGGTGATCTCAATAAAGAATGGCAAACCCTGGTTCGACTCAAAACGCTCACCTAAACTAAGCGGCGAAATGCTCCCCTACAAAGGAAGCACCTTTATCGCAAAATGGATCGACCGTAGTATGGATGCCGATGCGTATGTGATGTTCACACTCGATGCAGAAGGCAAACCCATCGGAATAAAAATGAAACCGATATCTCCGTTGACGGATTTTAGTTTTGATTTCCAGGATCTGGATTTGAAGAAAGTTAAATAGAGGTAACAAACAGAAAAGTTCACGCAAAGGCGCCAAGGTGCAAAGGCGCTAAGTTATTTCGGATATTGATGGGCAGTGATCCAAACCCTTTGCGCCTTTGCTTCTTTGCGCCTTTGCGTGAAAAAAAATTATTTTGTCGGATCAAACAACTGCGGGATCCATATCCGGAATCTTGAGCGTTCATCGTAGGTATTTCCTGCGGATGCATAATCACACAATAGCAATGAAACAGGTTTATTCGGCCCTTCCTTATGTGATTCAAGAATGAAGGGCGCTTTGAACTGCATCCATGTGCCATTGCTATTTAATCCGGCCGGCTCGAGATCTAAATAGCCATCTTTATTCAAAACCGGTTTGGCCGCTTCATCTACATTGGCGCCGCCGAGCCTTGCATCACGGGCCAGTACTACCGGGCCGCGAACGATGGCAATACTTTTTTGGGTTTCGCCCATTTGCACAAGGTGAGCGCGCATATCTAAAATAAGATCAACCACATCGCCTGTTTTCCAGTTTCTTTTTATTTCTACATATTGTCCTGCGGTTGTATTGCTGAAAAGGTTTCCATTAATCGTTACAGAAGATTGTTTGCTCCATGCCGGAATACGTACCCGCAACGTGAAAGGTTCATTTGGTGTGACTGATAGTTTCAATTTGATATTTCCCGAAACAGGATAATCTGTTTGTTGGGTAATATCTATTGACTGGCCACCGGGAATTTGTACATGATAGTCTCCATCAACAAAAAAATTAACCCTTGCTCCATCTTTCTCACTCATCACTGCAGTAAGTGGCAACGTAAATAAACCGCGCGGCCCGCTGGCAACACAGCAATTCAATCCCATATTACATTGGTCGCCACCCTCCAGACGTTGGCCGGCGAGAGGGGAGTACTTTGCCCAGTCGGAACCATCCGGCTTCATAGAACCTAATAAGGCATTATAATAAGTTTGTTCGATCGCATCGGCATATTTTGTTTCACCTGTGAGACGCAATAATTGTTGACTGAGTTTGATCCAGGTTGCAGTAACACAGGTTTCCTGGTAATGTGCAATGGGCATAGTTTGTAATTGCTTACCGCCAAACCAGCATTCTACACTCGATCCCGACCCGGCAATATTGATCTCTGTTTCATTGATATTGGCCCATGTTTTTTCAACAGCTTCTTTGTATTGCGGTTTGCCTGTAATACGGTACAGTTCAAGCAAACCTTCGTAGCAGGACATCATCTCGTAGGCTTTTTGTCCCTGGTCCCAACTAAACCAGTTCTGTGGTTTTGGAAAACGTTGCGATACGTCAACGCCTGCTTTGGAGATTAATTGCGGGCCGTCTGTTGTTTCCCATTCGCGGATAATTTCTTCGGCAAAGTTGAGGTAGCGTTTGTCTTTGGTGCGGGTATATAATTGTGTGATGGGCTCCAATACAGAACTGGCGGCCATGCCGCGGTGATTTCATTTTTTTACCAGGATTGCATTTTTTGATAGTAGCTCCTGCATCAAATGATCCGCTACTTTTTTTGCGGCATCTAAGCTTTGTGCATTGTTGGTCAAATCATAGTAAGCGATCAACCCCAACATGCAATATTTTCTTCCCCAGATATCCCATTGATCCATGCGTTTGGCTTCTGCATAGTTACCGATATAACCATCGGCTGTTTGTGTCTGGATCAATCCTGTTACCGCTTTATCAAGTATTGTTTTCAGTTTTAGATCGGGAAGGTAACGATATGCGAGAACTGCCGAGGTAAACCATTTACCCCAGAATTCCGATTGCCAGCAACTCGCTTCTGTACGATTCTTAAACGGCGCTATCAAACGGTCCACATCCTGCGCCAGTATTCGGTTTTGATAGGATGCCAGCAATTTCTCTCCCACAAAACCATGCATGACTGCCTTTTGTGCAGGGAAAAGTTTATCAGGTATTGCAGGTGATTGAGAGAAAGTATTGACCGTAAATACGGAGGCAATGCAGATGGAAGCAATTCGTTTGGCAAACATGGGAGTTAATTAATAATTAATAGTGAATAATTAATAATTGCTTGATAGTACCAATTTACTAACTATTGGCTACGACGCTCTTAATAATTATTAACTATTAATTATTCATTCTTAATTATTGATCATTCCCCATCATACGCTTCCTGCAATTTCCTGCTATCGATCTTATTCATCGTCAGCATCGCATCCATCACGCGTTTGGCTTTTATGGGATCTTTATCGCCCATCAGCCTTCCGAGCGCTTCGGGTATGATCTGCCAGGATAAACCGAATTTGTCTTTTAACCATCCGCATCTTTCTTCTGAACCGCCACCTGCGAGTAATTTCTCCCAGAGTTCATCCACTTCTTCCTGTGTGGCACAGTTCACAAAAAATGAAATGGCAGGTGTGAATTTAAACATCGGGCCTCCGTTCAATACCATAAAATCCTGGCCATGCAGTTGAAAAGTACCGGTGATGATCTTACCATCAGGCATGCGGTGCAGGTTACCGGCGCTTGCATCTTTGAAGATGGAAGTATAGAAGGCAATAGCTTCTTCCGCATTGTTATCGAACCATAAGAAAGGGGTGATCTTTTGCATTGTATTTTGATTTAAAGAATGAAATTATTTTTTAGTTGCTTTCTTATTTTGTTCTTTTTCGATATTCTGTTTCATGCGCGCCTTTACTATTTTTTTGATCAGTGTCACGGGCAACGGTTTATCTTTTGGAAACTGGATGGCGCCTTTTGTTGTGTCATATCCTTTCAAATCTTCTTTGAACTCATTAACCGTGCTGCTGTTCCATGGATAAAAATCATAGTGATTTTTCCAGGCGGCAAAGCCAACCAGCATGCCTTGATATTTAAAAGCAGGCATATGATAACTGATCAGTTCTGTTGCCTCAGGCGCTACTGAACGGATGATCTGCCGGAGCTTTTCCAATCCTTCAACAGAGTCTTCAGACTGAAGGGAAATATATTCATCTATATTTTTTGTTTTTGGATTGTGCATATACAATAGCTATTTGGTTCTCAATTTAGCGCCCAGCCATATACACGGCAATGCTGTTACTACAAGAGAGATCGGGTACCAATGTTGCGAAAGATTCCACCCAACCACAACACCTATCGAACCCATTACAATCCCGATCAGCCCGAGTATGATGCCGTGTTTCATAGGTCTTTGCGGTGCCAGCGCTGCTGTAAGGTAGCCGCCTGCTATCGTATAGACACAACGATAAACGAGCGCGAGTACCAACATCCACGTAATGAAGAGCCCATTTTCGGGAGAAGGGAAGATGCCTGTTTTTTCCAAAATAAGATCCGTAACTGTTGACAGGATCACGATCAAGATGATGCCTGCTAACACGGCTCCGATACTTCGCCAGGTTTGTTTCATGGTTAGGTAGTTTGTTTTAGACTATTAAATTTGCCGGGATGAAATTACACCAATGTATTCGAAGAAGGTGGTGTTGATCATGTCAAGAATGGGGGGCATTTGCGACAAAATGAGTAGACTTGCATTAAATATTATACCATGCTGCAGATAGGGATCATATTGCCGGAGGACTATCGCCTGTTGAGCATAGCCGCTATACTTGATGTTTTTGAAGCTGTGAACCGAATCTATATTGAGAGAGGTGAAGCGCCATTCTACGAGATACAAATTGTAAGCGCCGATGAAGAACCGGGAAGCAGTTTTCATGGATATCCGTTTGTTTCTATCAATACAAATGTGAAACCGGACATGATTCTTATTCCGTCTTTTTCTACGCCGAATATGCTGCAGACGATCCAAAAGAATATGCCATTTATTCCATGGCTGATCAAACAATACCAGGCGGGAGCAGAGATCGCGAGTTTTTGTACGGGTGCTTTTTTATTAGGCGCTACAAAATTATTAGATGGCCGTATCGCCACTACGCATGTTGATGCAGTGAGAGCTTTTGCCAACGCGTATCCCAATATCACTTTGAAAATAGACAAGACAGTTACTGAGGACAGAAAGATCTATACGAGCGGCGGTTCCACGTCTTCCTTTCATTTGTTATTGCATCTCGTGCAAAAAAATTGCG
>JAQBNJ010000019.1 GCA_028288645.1 Sediminibacterium sp. | reverse complement strand
TTATTAATTGTCATTTGACCCTCGTCCAAACCTCGGTCCTTCCCAACAAAGAAAATCCAATATATCCACGCAGATTTAACGTCTTTGGATCTTTCAATTTCATATAACTTTTATAATCCTTCCCATTCTGAGGATCGTATACACGCCCACCACTCCATTCACCATCATCGTATGTAAAGTTTCGAAGTATGACCAAGCCTAATAAGGGTTTTGTTCTCAATTGTTCATCAGGATTATTTGCGTCAAGTTTGGGTGTGCCTTTCGGATTGTTGGGTTCTTTCAGCCAGATGAGCTTGCCAAAATATTTGTCAGCTTCTTTATAGATCTGTAAATGCGCCTGCCCATTGGCACTTAGCCACACGCCTATAATATCATCAGGATTGGTTTTTGCTGAAGCAAATCCTGTTAAACAACACAGGCTGATAAATAAAACTATCTTTTTCATATTAAGCAATTGATTAGAGGCAGAACGAAGAAAACGCAAGACTTCTTTACCTTTTTTTCTTCGTTTTTCTTTTATTGAAATATTAATGTTGATTATTTACATAGATCACTCCATCCTTCATTACAAGGACAGTTTTCCTTATATCTGAAATATTGATTGTCGGATCACCGGTTACTGCAACCATATCAGCCAGCAATCCTTTTTTAATACGCCCGATCTTATCGCCATATCCAAACACATCTGCATTAGTGGAAGTAGCGCTTTTCAGTACATCCAAAGGTTTCATTCCATAAGCAACCATGGCTTCCATTTCACGTGCATTATCGCCATGGGCATAAACGCCCACATCGCCACCAAAACAAATGGTCACTCCTTTTTGCAGGGCGAGTGCGAAACTTTTTTTCTTGGTCGTTATTCTTGATGGTTCGGGTAAGGTTCCTCTTTTCCATCCATCATATTCACTGGTAGCTTCGGCGGCGCTTAAGGTTGCGCAATAAGCTGTTTTGTTTTTGATCATCAGGTCAAAAATTTCTTCGTTCCCGTTGTCGCCGTGTTCTATAGTAGAGATGCCGGCAAGTATCGCCCTGCGCATACCTTCTTCCGTGCTGGCATGTGCTACTACTTTTCTTCCTGTGCTTGCTGCAACAGCCACTACTGTTTTCAATTCTTCCAAAGTGAAAGTAGGTTGCGCGGTTTTATTCAATCCCCAGCGGTAGTCTGCATATACTTTAATAAGATCGGCGCCATTGCCGATCTGTGTTCTGGTTTCTTTGATCAATGCGTCCGTTCCATCTGCTTCAGCGGCGCCTTTGATCAGAACGTTATCTGTGTTCTTTGTTTTAGGCCCATAACTTCCCGTAGCAACGATCGCGCGTGTAGCGATGATCATTCTTGGACCGGGAATGATATTTTTTTCGATGGCTGTTTTCAATCCCACGTCATCATAACCTGCTCCTTCCGTTCCCAGGTCGCGAACAGTGGTAAAGCCTGCAAGTAATGTTTTCTTTGCGTGTACTACCGCACGGGCAGTACGTTCGGCGCCGGATTCATTCATCACCTGCTCATCCCATTTGGTCTCATTATAAGGATGCAGGAATAAATGTGAATGCCCTTCGATAAGTCCGGGTAAGAGTGTTGTTCCTTTGAGTTCGATCGTTTTATAAACACCATCCGGCTTAATGGCACTTGCATCGCCGGTGGCGATGATCATGTTTTTTCTTACAAGTACGCCCCAGTTGCTATGCATCGTCTCACCATCAAATACGCGATCGGGTAATAGTAAGAAAGCAGTATCTGTTTTTTGTGCTGTTCCGGTAAATGCCAAAAGCAGCATAAAACCTGCGAATAGGAAGCGTTTTCTCATAGCTGGATTGTTATTATGAAGTTAGCAAAAGGAACTGCGCCGCAAAAAAAATTTGTTTATAACGATATTCTCCCGCATTTTTGTAACACAATGAACCAGGTAACAAATAAATATTGGTGGTGGCATACAAACTCCGTTCGGGGATTGTAATGGCATAGCCAGTACTATTTTGAATTATATTCAGAACCCCGACAAGAACTGTCGGGGTTTTTTTATACCCCCTCCCCTCCCAGGGAGGCAGGGAGGGGGTAAAAGGGGTCAAACAACAACCATGAAAAAAATAGAACTTAACACCACCTGCAAAAAACTACTCGCCGATGTCTTCACACCCGTAGGCATCTACCTGCGTGTACGCGACCGCTTCCGCGATACGGTTCTACTGGAGAGTACCGACCACCATGCAGCCGAGAACAGCTATTCCTTTATATGCATTAACGCCATCGCGGGTATCGAGATCAGTTCCACGAAAAGTATTGAGCTCAAGTTGCCGGCACAAAAACCTGAACGTGTAGAGATAAAAGATACCGCCGAAGTACCGGCACGTTTATGGTCGTTCATGCAGCAATTCAATGTGAATACACCAACAGAGAAAGAAGGAAAATTTGCGCAGGGTTTATTTGGTTATACTGCATTTGATGCGGTACAATTCTTTGATACGATCTCTTTGAATACTGCCAACAGCTCACAACCGGTTATTCCTTTGATGCGTTATCGTTTATACCAGTACGTGATCGCGTTTAATCATTTCAAAGATGAATTGATCATTTGTGAGAATATAATACCGGGCATCGAATCTGAGATTGCCATTGTTGAATCGCTGATCAAAAGCAAAGATGTGCCGGTGTTTCCTTTTAAAACAAAAGGAGAGGAATCATCTAATATGACAGATGATGCATACCGCGAAATGGTACAGAAAGGAATACAGCGTTGCATGCGAGGCGATGTTTTCCAGATCGTGCTCAGCAGGCGGTTCCAGCAAAGTTTTACCGGCGATGAGTTCAATGTATACCGATCCTTGCGCAGTGTAAATCCTTCGCCGTATTTATTTTTCTTCGATTATGGTGA
>JAQBNJ010000011.1 GCA_028288645.1 Sediminibacterium sp. | reverse complement strand
GCAAAATCCCGACGGCGGGTTGCCAAAAGGTGGCAGAAACAATTTTAAAATCCCGGTTAGAGATCTTTTTTTCGCTCTTTCTGATCCATTTTAAGGCAGTTATTACCGTATTTTTCCCGGTGTGAATAACTTGGCAGTTCCGGAAGTTATTATTTTCGGGAAACGCATTTATCTTGGAGTTATGGATAAGCGATATGTTACCCTGCAAACTCTTGCGAACATCGTACGCGATACACAACACCCAACTCAATATCTCTGCACACCAAGAGAGATGATCCTGCATTCCGTATTTGATTGGGACCTGATACATACGCATCTTTCATTACTCGCCAACGAAAAATTCATCTGCATGATACAGGCAGATACTTTGCAATTTTTTATTACAGAAAAAGGATTGGAAAAAGTAAATGCAGCAACAGAAACTGTTGATGATAAAATGGTATTATCGATCAGGAAAGAAACTATCAATAGTTAAATTTTCAACCGTACTCTTCTTACTCCCGGGTATTACTATTTATAAAACTGGTTTTTAAAATTATACAAATGGGAAATCTTGGATTCCAGGAGCTGCTGCTTTTCTTTTTACCGCTCCTCTTATTGATCGCATTAGGAAAATTATTAACTGACTGGTTTCACGAGATCAAAAAAAGGAACCGGTATATGGAAGCACAGATCAGGTTGCTGATGCAGATTGCCGCGAAACAAGGTGTTGATATTGACAAGATCGCCGAGATCGGTGCAGAGGCGCAACTGCCACTCAAAAAAACAAATTCATAGACTTTCTACAGGTCCACCTTATATCCTACAACGGGGATCAGGCCCAGTAAATTGGTATATTTTATCCTCCCTAAAGAAGCGTCATACGATTGATTTACAGGGTTTTGCCTGTTGGTTAGGTTTTGCACGCCAAAGATCAGGCTGCCCGTCATTTTTCGATACTGTATGCGCCATTCCGTTTGCAGATCGATGCGGAATAGAGGCGGTAGTTTATCCTCAAATATCCGGTTGTTGTCTAATACAGTTGTTTTTTGAACGATCGATTGAGCGAGGTTGATCGGTGTAACCCTAACGCCGCCATTGTGTATCATTTTAAGATCAAGGCTGATCGTTGATGGGCGCCTGGAATGAAGGTTCCATTCCTTTCCCAATAAAAAGGTCCATGATTCATTTGAGTTGAAACAGGTATTGCGCCAGGTATTATCGGAAGGAAGATATTTTGATTGATATAAACTTAAAGTACCGAGGAAATAGAACTGGTCGTTCCAATATCTTTCCAATGTGAATTCAATACCATAATTTTTTCCTTTTCCTTTATTGCTTAATGCCTCGATCGCATAATCATCATCCTGGTTGATGATACTATAGCTGTTTGATTTTGTTGCCGATACAGGAATACTGTACAACGATTGATAATACACTTCAGCTTTAACGTTCCAGTTCTTCGCAAATTGGATACTATAGCCAACAACGAAATGATGCGATTTGCTGAAATCCATTGTCTTGTTTGGCTGTACAGAATCGGCACCGATTTTTATCCTTACAAAATAATCACCGAGCGGTTGTACCTGGGCATGCAATCCATATCCCAAAGAAAGAAACTGGTTTTTGCCTGTCATATATCTTAGGCCTACCCTCGGTTCAACCGTGGAAGTTTTATTCAATGAAAAATATTGACTGTGAATACCCATTTGTATTCTCAAGGCCGCAGATGGATCCCATTTCCATTGTGCAAATGCATGTGTTAGTCTTGTATTGCCATCGGCTTTTATTTTATCACGCAAAACATTACTTACCGCCTCGCGTTGTTTCAGATCGAAACCGTTGCCCGTTGTGTAAGCACCTATTTTTACCAGGTGGTGTTTGTTTATTTTATGCGTTACTACAATAGAAAAAACAGCATTGTTTTCAGTAAACTGATTGTTCCTTGTAATGGTCAAGGGCGTATTGAATTTATCAAAGCGGCTATCTTCATCTTTGTAATCAGTAGCGTTGATACTATAGATTGTGTTCAACAATGTTTTTTTGCCAAGCATGATGCTATGCTTTATTGCCAGCATGCCTGTATTACTTGCATCCAGCCTACCACTTCTTTTGGAAGGGTCGCTGAACCAGGTGATGGAATCATTGGAAGCTGATTTCTTTTGCTGGCTCAAACCACCAAATCCAAAAAAAGAAAACTCTCCTGCTTTTTTAGTAGCCAGGTGAATATTGAAAGAGAGATCCTGGAAAGAAGTTGCCGCATCACTGATCTTGAAACCCAATTGTTGCATCAACGTTAAAAAACCATAACGATAGTTGACCAGGTAAGAACTATTACTTCCTTTTTTAAAGTAACCTTCAGTAGCAAGATCAACGCCGATCGTGCTTACAGAAAAAGTATGTTCCCTTTTATCTTTGTTTCCTTTCCGGAGATGTATGTCAAAAACACCGGACAAAGCGTTCCCGTATTCCGCCGGAAAAGCGGCAGTCATAAAATCTGAATTGGCAAGTAACTGTGCACTTAATATAGAGATCCCTCCCCCTGAAGTTCCCACGCGTGCAAAATGATTGGGATTGGGAATATCAACTCCTTCCATTCGCCACAAAAGTCCATTGGGTGCATTGCCACGAATGATCAGGGCATTTCTGTCGCCGTTACCCGATACACCTGCGAATGCCGTGGCAATACGTGCAGGGTCATTTAAACCCGCCGCATAACGCCTCGTTTCTTCCACGCTGAACATCCGGGAACTCACCAAAGCCAGTTCATTCAATGGCCTTGATTTATTGGACCTGCTTTGAACGATCACCTCTTTAGTGGTAGCAACCACTTCTTCCATTTCAATGGTTAGTATCAATTCTTTCCCTGATTCAACCAGCAGATTGGTTAAAGTAATGGGTTTATACCCGACATAACTAACGCGGATGGATTGCCTGCCTACCGGGATGGCGCCAAGAACAAAAAAACCGGTTGAATCTGAACTGGCTATTTTTTCTTTCGCAGTACCGTTTGAAAAATAGATGGTAGCGCCATGCAAAGGTGATTTGAGCGAACCGTCGATCACCGTGCCTTTCACTGTTTGAAACAGTTTTTCCTGCGCCGGAACGGCGAAGTAAAAAAATAAGCAGGGAATTAAAACGCAGGTTAG
>JAQBNJ010000557.1 GCA_028288645.1 Sediminibacterium sp. | reverse complement strand
ATTACAATCCATCATACGTGATTCAGCATATGAAAAACGATTTTAGCTTGTTAGCGCTCGAGGGACTTTGTACGATCGTCCCCCCCTCCTATATGACGCATTTTGCTGAAAAGCATCCACGAATATTCCGTTTTCTTCGCCGGATGGAGAACCATTTGAGATCGGGATGGCCCTGGAGATCTATCGGCGATTATTATATTATTTCTTTCCGCAGAAAATGAGACGGCTCTTCAGGGCAGATATCATTGCCTCTTTCCAGTTCACGCAGTTTATCATCATAAAGCGCTAATATCTTTTTCTGAAAAAATTCAGGGCTGGGCCGGGCAAAATGTTTGCTTACCCTGAGTGACTGGATCTCACCCTTCATATTGAGCTTACGTTTTTTTTCTTTTTGCAGCCATCGTCTTTCAGTGACGCGCATCAGGTAATTATCTAACCAAACACCGGCACGATTGTTAAAAAAGGATTCTATTAATTTTTTGTACCATGGTCTATTCGTATCAGCGAAAAGCTGCTCCTGCCTGCAATTCGGAAAGTACGAGGCAGTCCAGTCATTAGCCAGGAAAAATTCCTTTATGGTCGTATTCCACAAAACCGGTTTTAATGTAATTACTTCGGTTGCAATAAAAATATTTTTTTCGGGCATCTGCAAAGCATCTTCATCAACAAAATAATTCATGCATAACCAATGCTGTTTTCCGAAAAGAAAACTTAGTTTTTTTAAGCCATGAAGCAGGCTGCGTGCTATCCATAATCGGTTAGCTTGTGTTATGACAAAGAAATCAATATCCGCAACCTCATCGGCATAGTTCTTTGACAATGACCCCGAAATACCGATTGCTTTTACAAAAGGGAACCTGCTTAATGATCTTCCGATACGATAAGCTGTACCTAATAATTTATCAGCCCTTTTATTGCCGGTTCGTCTCAGTTCAACCAATGAGTAATCGTTTTGTAAAGAATAAAATTCATCGAACCTTAAGAGTTTTTTTTGCTTAACAAGACTTGTTAATAACGGGTTAATTTCATCAATAGAAACCGGTTCGTTCATAAACCTGTGAATTTCCGTGGCTGATACAGGGTAATGAAACATATCGAAATATGCAACGGATCTTAATATGCTTTTTTCAATTTCCAATGAGAGAATTTATTGATAAGAAACGGGATAGTTTCAAAAAAAAATCGTTCGTATCTGTTTACCAAAATGACCACTTTTACTGCTAATAAAAAATTATTTTTTTAGGCAACCCTTGCGCAGGTTTTCACGAATAAGTAAAGTAAGCCACATGGCATAAAACGTAAGATCCTGCCAAAATGATAGATAACGCTTCCATCTCTTCTATTCATATTGAACCGTCGAAATTGACAGTGGTTCTGCCCCGGCAAAGGGACCAGATCGACAGGAAGCGAAACTATTTTATTTTTAAAAGGGTATTTGATATTCTCTTTTCCCTTTGTTTTATCATTCTTGTATTGAGCTGGCTCCTGCCCATTCTTGCCATTCTGTTAAAATTAACATCAAGGGGGCCTGTATTTTTTCTTCAGAAAAGAATTGGCTTCGCCGGAAAAACCTTTACTTGTTATAAGTTTCGTACCATGGTAATAAACGATGAAGCACATACAAGGCAGGCTTCAGAAAACGATAGGCGGATAACGAAGTTTGGCCGCTTCCTCAGGAAATCGAATATTGATGAGTTTCCCCAGTTCCTGAATATTCTGAAAGGCGATATGAGCCTGATCGGCCCCAGGCCACATATGTACGCAGATTGCAGGAATTTTTCAGCAGTTCTGCCGGGTTATAAATTCCGCAATATGGTCAGGCCGGGATTAACCGGGCTGGCACAGGTAAAAGGATATCATGGGCCCACCACTACCAGGAGTTGCGTCATCATGCGATATCATTGGGACAATTATTATATTCAGCATGCCGGTTTTATACTGGACTTTAAGATCATGTTGTTTACTGTTAGCCAGCGCTTAGTGGTAATGTCGAAATACCTGTTGCAACAGATGTCTCCATTACAAAAAAACAGTGAAGAGGTCCTGCCAAATTAACATCCATGCATACTGAATTGATCGATACATTTCCTGCTGAAAGAGCACATGGGCTTCCCTCAGTGCAGGATATGATCATAAAAAAGATCGAACGAATAAAGATTCGCAGCAGGGCAGAAAAATACCGGGACAAAGAGGACTGTGGTGGTATTGCTTATATCCGCGATACGGTTAAACGTGGAGATATTGTTTTTGATATTGGTGCACACAAAGCCGGTTATCTTTATTTTTTTCTGCAACAGTTAGGCAATTCAGGATCCATTTTTGCATTCGAACCACAGCCGGTCTTATATGAATACCTATTGAAACTACAGCGGTTATTTTCCTGGCAGAATGTGAACATCAATCCCTTCGCTGTAACAAACCAGGAAGGGAAAGCCTTGCTATACATTCCCTATAACAAGGGCAGGCCCTCATCCCCCTGCGCTACTATTATTGAAAGCCGTTTGCCGTTCAAATATCAATCCACCACTGAAGTGGATACAATCTCGCTCGATGAGTATTGCAAGTCACATAATGTGGTTCCGGACTTTTTGAAGGTAGATGTGGAGGGCAACGAATTATTAGTGTTCGAAGGAGCAAAAGAGATATTGCAAACACGCAGGCCTCCCATCCTGTTCGAATGTGAGGCCAGGTTTGTTGGAAAGGAAAACATGTTCAGAACTTTCCAGTTCCTACAGGAACTGGGATACAAAGGATATTTTATTCTCGGCGATACCATGCGGCCGATCGCTGAATTCAACTACCTGTACCACCAGGATATGACAGCCCATGTTTACTGCAACAATTTTATTTTTGAATAATCTGCGGTTGATTTTTACCGGAAACAATATAAAAAAGCGAATTGAAGAATGCAAAAAAGAAAATGCCTTTGTTTGCATCCAGTATATTTTCAGAGAAAGATATGATTGTAATGATCACTAAGAAACTGCAATAGATCATGTTTTTTGTCCGTATCGCATGAGCAAATCCTGCAACCAAAACCAGTAAAAAAATAAGAAACCCCGGTATTCCTGTTTTAATTAAAAAACTCAGGAACTGGTTGTGTGCATTCAATTCATTGATATATGCATTATAGTAATGCCGTGCATAATACGTCTCTTTAAGCAAAGCGATTTCACTGCCGCTACCATGTCCGGCCAGGGGTGACTCTTTGATCAGTTCCCAGGCACAACCCCATCGTACGGCCCGTGGTTCCAGTATATTCAGGTTAATGCTTTGTTGCGTGAGATCGGTTTTAAATTCGGTAACATATCTTTCTTTAAAGACATCATTCCGCAATAACCCGGCAATAATGATGACGGAAACACCAAGGGATATGGCTATAAATACAAGTATCTTCCGCTTCGTCAACAGGAAAAAGGGAACCACAATATTAATATTGATCAGCAAAGCAATAAAAACAGCGCGCGAGGACAACTGCAGCAACCCTGCAAAAAGGATCACCAAACCGATGGTATACAGTAATCTTCCCCGTTTGCTTTCCGCATTCACCACGAGATAAATAAGTGTTGCGACCGATAGCGCAATGTACATTGAAAAATAAGTAGCGTGCATATCGATCGGCTCTGCAAAATTGTGATTGAGAAATGCTGTTGTGAAAAGCGCACGAAAGGAAAGATGGTTGTATTGTATTACATACATAGCGTTGCCATACAGGTAAAGGATGGTGAGTGTGCATGAAAGCGCGAGCCCCTTCAGCAAATTAAAACGGTATTTAATAAGGTCAATGGAAGTAACTGAAAACAACAATGGGAACAGTAAGATCGCCAGCTGCCTTTCCCATTCTGAAAAAGCTTCGTCACGGTAATGGGTATACAAAGTAGCGATACAGGTAAGCAGGTAAACAGAAACAGCCAGCAGAATCCTGGGTATTCTTATTGACAAAACGGCTTCTTTTGAAAGATGTATGATCGTATGTAAAAGAAAACTAACCAATGCCAGTTCACTGTATAAACGGTCAAAAGGAAGGCACACCAGGAAAGCAAGCAGGTGATAATATGCTATCTTATTGGCAATAGTATCTTTGATAAAGAAAATACTTTTCATTTCCTGGAAGTATTATAACAATTACAGATCAGGTTCTCATACGCCGAAACGATCATTGGCCAGTTATACTGCTCTTCAATCTTTTTTTGATTACGCATGATCATCTTTTTTTCATCTTCTCCATTGCTGAATTCTTCGATCGTGTTTTTAATATCCGCTACAGACGTGAAGTAAAAAGCATCTTTACCAAGGATGGCCATATTGAAAGGGTTATGGTGCGCACAGATCAAAGATCCGTCGGCCATTGCCTCCAATAAAGAAGGATTAGTGCCTCCGCAACTATGCCCATGAAAATACAGGCTACAGTATCGCTTAAGCGTATGTAGTTTTCGGGCATCATATAGAGCCTGCGTAAAAATGATCTGTTTGTTTGTCTTGAATTTATCAACCAGGTATTTTGCAAAAGCAGTATCCATAATACCAATCACAAGCATTTTTTTATTTGTGATGCTTTTGCAGAATCCATCCAGTATCATCTCAATATTATTTTCCGGTTCCATCCTGGCTATAATAAGAAAATATTTATTCTTATCCACTCCATACGCGGTGAACACATCCTGATCCTCCGAATTAAAGATCTCTGCACCATAAGCAATATACGTACTGGCAACTTTGTATTTCTCCAGGAGATATGATTGTATTGCCAAAGAATCTGCAATTAAAAAATGACTGTACCGTATCGCCATTTTCTCTGCGAATAGCAGAAATTTTTTAACCCCGGCGCTGTACTTTGACCGTTTCCATTCCAGTCCGTCCATATTAGAGATGACTACCGTTTTGCGCGGGTAGAGTGATCCCCAAATAGAACTGCTTGTGTAACCGAAGAACAGCCAAACATCAAAATCTTTTTTCCGCGCATCTCTGATACAATTCAGGTCATACACAAATTGTCCTGCGCTTCCCATAGATCCGGGATCGTAGCAGTGAATAATATCCACGCCTTTCCATGAATTATTTTTATAAAGATGACTGTGAGAATTGTAGACGGTAACACGGTGGCCCCTTTCTGCAAGGCCCGCTGATATATAGGTTGCAGCCTGCTCAAAACCACCATAGCGGTTCGGTATACCACGTGTTCCAAGTATGGCTATGCGGAGGGATGTGATAAGAATTTATTTAGCAGTTGGTCAATAGGGTATCCATCATTAATTCGATCTTCAAAATTTATTATTGGCGAATAAATAATCACACTTTTATTATTCTATTCATGCATATTGCCGTGATAAACGCATTTCCTTCCGGTAAAATTGATCAATCACAAGAACGGAAATGTTTTTTGCCAATAAATATTTGAGCCGCAATCGCTCCTTAAATCATTTTTATAAAATCGAGTCGACCATAGGCAACTTTGCTCCTGTCAACAGAAAACAATACGGTTCAGTACCACCGAAGGTTGCTTTACACTATGCGGCCATGATCATCTGCAATTAACTCTTGCAGTTGTTTTGCAGACCTGGCCCAGGAATACTTTTCCTGAATCGTCCCCGCAATGGCCGACAGGGCCAATTCGCCCGGGGGATCGCTTATTAATGCCTGCAACGCTTCTTTTAATGAATCATAGTCCGTAGGAGAAATATGATATTTGCCAAAGAAAGTAAAATCACCCATCGATGAAGTATTGGAACAGATCACGGGTGTCTTTGCTGCCGCTGCTTCTAATGGAGGAATTCCAAAACCTTCCGCTTTTGAAGGATATACAAAAATATCAGCTGCCCGGTAGAACAATAAGAGTCCGTTATCCGCAACATCGCTTTTGATAAAGATGAAAGGCCTGATCTTTGAAGGCAGATGCTCCATCATTTCGGTAAATTCAGGCGCATGAAGGCTTTTATGGCCGAGGAGCACGAGGTGGTAGCCCTGCAGGTGTAACTCCAGTTCAATAAAAGCTTTCAACAGGCTCGCATGATTCTTCCGGGGCTCTATACGGCTTACAAAAAGAATATATTTATCAAATCCATATTTAGCCTTAAACTCCTCCCGGGCCTTTATTTTATCATAAGGTTCAAAACAGGCATCATGCACCGCCATCGGAACGAGATGTATCTTCTCTTTCTGTATACCAAGAAACTTTTGAATGGATGTTAACGAAAAAGTTGAATCCGTAGTCAGGATATCAGCTCTCCTTGCACCTGCTCTAAAAAGAATGGTTTTGAAAAACCGGTATGCAAAAGAAAACTCGGCCGGGTATTCGCGGAACAGTACATCGTGTATGGTAACGATATACCTGCAGTTTTTATACAGGGGAACGATATATTGAAAATGTGCATACTGTATCCTGTATTTTTTGATGATCGAAGGGATCGCAAAGAGCAACCGCATAACCGATGACCGGCTTTTGAACCTGATCAAATGATCGGATGGCACTGATGGAAAATATTTTGCCAAT
>JAQBNJ010000495.1 GCA_028288645.1 Sediminibacterium sp. | reverse complement strand
CAATAGATAAAATTCAAAAGTACATCGCTAAGGGTGGTAACCTCCTTATCACATGTGAACCGGAGAACCGGGGAATAGTAAATCCGTTGCTTCAGCAACTGGGAGTGCAGTTAATGGAAGGTACTTTGCTTCAACAAAGTAGCAAATTGGCTCCGAACAATATTGCACAACAGATAACCCCACTGGCAGCAAGCTTTTCCAAATTACTTAATCAAGCCCGTGCAGATAGCAATGTTATCACTATGCCCGGGGCAACTGCTCTTTCCTATAGCAATACGGGACCTTTTATGGTTCGCCCCTTACTTCTTACAGATGAAAAACTGTCATGGTTAACCAGGAAAAAGGGAAATCTTGAACAGGTAATTACCGCTGACGCCGGAAAAGAGTCTGTTCCAGGTGAAAAGGCCGCGGTAAAGAAAAAAATGCCAGTCAAGACTAAAATGGATCAAGTCAAGACAAAAATGGATCAAGACCAGACAAAAATGGATCAAGACCAGACAAAAACGGATGAAGAACAGAAAGTAGCAGCTGGAACTGAAAGGAAAGCTGAGATCTTGAAGAGATTGAAACTTGCCAGGGAAAAAATGAACCAAGAGCAAATAACTACAACAAATGTAGAAAATAAAGATTCTGATTCAGGTAAAGTGGTTGCGGTATTAAAGAAAAATATGCCAACTAAGACAAAAATGGATCAAGAACAGAAAGTACCTACTGGAACTGAAAAGAAGGCTGAGATCTTGAAGAGAATGAAACTTGTCAAGGGAAAAATGAACAAGGAGCAAATACCTGCAACAAATGTATATAATAACCCTCCGGTTGATGTGAATGCAAAGATCCAAAACAAAATGCTCATGGCTAAAAGAAATAAAGCGTCTATAGGCAATGTGAAGTTTTCGCCAGAAGATGGCGATATAAAGGGTCCTTTTCCTACCGCACTTGTGCTAACCAGAACTATTAATAACAAGGAACAACGAATTGTTGTTACAGGTGATGCCGATTTTATGAGCACTGGGGGCATGAGCCATCCGGGAGGGCGAGTAACGGCAGCAAATTTTGTTTTCAATACAGCGATTTTCAGTTGGCTGAGTTATGGTGAGTTCCCTATAGATGCTTCGCGACCTGGCCCTAAGGATATCAGTGTTACTGTTGACACTGGTGCGGTTAAAGTTATGCGCCTATTATTGATATGGATTCTACCAGGTTTACTTTTGTTGTTTGCTTCTGTGTTGCTTATCAGGAGAAAAAGAAAATAAATATGGCATTCATCACAGATAAACAAACCCTGGAAGATTTAAGTATTTTCGGAAAATATGGTGCCAACTCCATATTTGAGATTTTTAACCGCTGTATCACAAGAGGTGGTACAGCTCTTTTAGAGGAGATGTTTCGTCATCCTTTGTCAGACTACAAAATGATCAACCAACGAAGTGAAACCATACGTGCTTTTGCTATAGCAAACATCAATTTTCCTTTTAAAAGTTCCCTGTTTGATGAGATAGAAATTTATATTGCTAACCTGGATGAACGAACCAGGCTTGGCGCACAAAACTCTATAGGTAAGAGAATCGGCAATGTGATTGGTACCGATATTCAAACACAACAAATCTACAAAGGTGTAAACGCGTTGATGGAGCTTTTGAAGATTGTACTATCATTTATACACTCGTTGCAGTTAAATGCAGGCCACGCCTATGCAGCCGAAAGAACCTTAATTAATAACATAGTTGAGCAACCAGATTTTGCTTCTCTTGCCGAAATACAGGGCAAGTTGTCGCATAATCAACTTGTCATCTATGACGGATTGTTACGCTTTCAGCATCGCCAATCTGTACTTGCATTGTTGCGCCATATGTATCAATTGGACGTATATCTTTCCGTGGCATACACAGCCCAAAAGAAGAGTTTTGTGTTCCCTAAGGCACTGCCTAATGATAAACCAGTACTAAAAATTGAAGGAGTATATCATCCGCAGGTGAACAATGCAGTGCCAAATACAATTGACATCAATCAACAACGTAATGTCCTTTTCCTTACCGGAGCAAATATGGCCGGAAAATCTACTTTAATGAAGGCAGTGAGTATTGCGATATATGTTGCACATCTTGGTTTTCCGGTACCCGCAGCAGGTATGGAATTTTCTGTAATGGATGGAATTTTCACAACGATTAACCTACCTGATGATTTGGGCATGGGAACTAGTCATTTTTATGCAGAAGTACTACGTATTAAGAAAATTGCACAGGAGTTAAACCAAAATAAAAACCTGTTTATCGTTTTCGATGAATTATTCCGTGGAACCAATGTGAAAGATGCACATGAAGGAACTATTCAGGTAGTTAAAGGGTTCGCTAAAAGAAACAGTAGCCTGTTTTTAATTTCCACGCACATTGTGGAAGCAGGTGAGATACTTAAAGTTTCCTGTCCAAATGTGTTGTTTAAATATCTGCCTACTTACATGAGCAATAGCCAGCCTGTGTATACTTATGAATTGGAAAACGGGATTACGGCCGACCGCCATGGTATGTTGATTGTTAAGAATGAAGGAATACTGGATATTCTTGAAGCGGGCATAGCTAAATATAAATCTGTTAAGAATTTTATCGCTGATCAACAAACGTTCGAAGATCTTAATCTTCTAGGAAAGTTTCGAGCAAACTCCATCTTCGGTATTTTTAACAAGGTTAAGACACCCGGCGGGGAGCGGCTGCTGGAAGACATGTTCCGAAACCCCATGACAGAATCTGAGAAGATAAATGAACGTTCGGATATTTTCCAATTTTTTCAGCAAAAAAAAACCCGTTTTCCAATCAGTAAAGAATCTTTTGAGCAGGCAGAGCATTACCTGAGCGGAAGTGTTTCCGGGAATTTCCTTACTGCTTCTGCACAGATATTCCTAAAGAAAATTATGGAATCGCTTGTTCGTGATGAACAATATCGAGCTATTCATTCAGGCCTCCTGGCCACAATCGAAATGCTTTTAACCTTACGCAATTTTCTAAAAACATTAGACTCTGCCATGGTAAAAGAAGCTGTGGCAATCCTTAATGATAAACGTTTGGCCTGGCTTACTACGGAGCAGGGCAATCAACAACTATCCACTATCAATATTGCGAGGTATGACCAGTTACTTCGTAAGACAATGCGAAAAGAAATAGAGATTGTTTTAAAGACTATTTATCAACTGGATGTCTATATAGCTGTGAGCAATGTTGCCCGTGATCGGGGCTTTTCCTACGCAAAAGCGCTTCCTTCTGAAAAGCGTTCTTTAAGTGCAAGCAGACTTTGGCATCCAGGCCTGGAAAATGCGATTGCTAATCCATTTTCCATCGACAGGAGCAACAATGTAATATTTCTAACAGGTGCTAATATGGCTGGAAAGTCGACCCTTATGAAATCATTTGGCATTGCGGTGTACCTGGCACAAATGGGATTCCCGGTAGCTGCAGAAAAAATGCAATTCTCTGTCTATGATGGCCTGTTTTCTTCAATTAACGTATCAGATAATCTAAATAAGGGGTATAGTCATTATTATGCTGAAGTTTTAAGGGTGAAAGAGGTTGCAGAAGAAGTGAGCAGCGGCAAAAATCTAGTGGTGGTGTTTGACGAGCTTTTTAAGGGCACGAACGTGAAGGATGCATATGATGCTACGCTCGCAGTAACCACTGCTTTTTCGAAGTATCGAAATTGTATTTTCATTATTTCTACCCATATAATCGAAGTGGGTGAAGCACTGAAGAAGGATAGCAGTAATATTCAATTTTCATATTTGCCCACGGTAATGGAAGAAGGAGGAGTACCTCGATATACATACCAAATAAGAGAGGGTATCACCAATGATCGACAGGGCATGATCATCATAGAAAATGAAGGGATTATGAAACTGCTTGGAATTGAGGCAAGTAACAATTCGCACTCAATTGACATGCGAGCTACCAAATCAGTTTTTAATAAACTTTAATAAATGAAAACGTAACAACATTCTTTTCATTTATTGATATACGAATTGTAAATAACAAACGAAAATAAAAATGAAAAAACTACTTTTAACTGCTGTCGCGTTTCTGCCTCTAGCAGTATTTGCACAGAAACCTTTTACCGTAAAAGGAACGATCAAAGGCTTAAAAACAGGTGATAAAATTTACCTGGTATATAAAACCTTCGGTAATAGCGTAACTGATTCTGCTTCGGTTGTCGACGGCAGTTTTACCTTCAAGGGTACGATAACAGACCCAGCCAGGGGGAATTTGTTTTTGAATAAGAATCCTTATGTAAGCCCCCCGCTTCCTGGACAAATCCTGGATGCGATTTCGCTTTATATCGAGCCCGCATCAATAATAGTTAATAGCGCAGATTCTTTAAAAAACGCAGTGATAACTGGGTCTTTGATTTATGTGGAGGAAAAAAAATTAATTGCCATGCTTAAGATAGTGACTGACCAGCTCGACACAATTAATGTAGAATATGCCAAATGGACGCCCGAACAAAAGAAGGATACAGCCTTGTTGCATCCCTTCCAACAGCGGTTTAAGGATGTTGCGAAAGGTATGGCACCAATATATTTGAATTATGCTATGAATAACCCAAAATCTTATATCAGTTTATCGGCAATTGGCCAACTAATTGCAGATCCCGCAAAAATTGTTGACGCAGAAAACGCTTTTAATGCGCTCGAACCAGCATTGAAAAATACGCAAGTGGGTAAAGAACTTGCACAACGCTTTGTTGCAGCGAAAAGCACTGTCGTTGGTGCGATGGCGATGGATTTTATACAGAATGATGTGAATGATAAGCCGATTAAATTGTCGGACTTCAAAGGAAGGTATGTTCTGCTTGATTTCTGGGCTTCATGGTGTCTTCCATGCCGTGCAGAAAACCCGAATGTGGTTAAAGCGTTTAACACTTATAAAGACAAAAATTTTACCATACTGGGTATATCATTAGACAGACCTGGAAAAAAAGCAGACTGGCTGGCAGCTATCGAAAGAGATGGCTTGACATGGACACAGGTTTCTGATTTGAAATTTTGGGACAACGAGGTTGTTAAAAAATATGGCATTAAGAGTATTCCAGTGAATTTCCTAATTGACCCAACTGGTAAAATCATTGCCAAAAACATTAGGGGAGATGAACTGCATAAAAAATTAGCAGAAATATTCAATTGATTTTTTAATATGCTTAAGCCATGCCCGTTATTTTCAAAATATTTATTTTTTGGTTGTTGCAACAGGGATCGGGTGTACTAAACAACACCGGTACCAATAATAATTTGCCAGTAACTTAGACAACTATGGTCGCCGCGGCAAAGAACATGGTGTTAAACCTGCAGGGTGACTACGCCGTTAGGAGATCATAAATGTCTGCATAAGAGAAGATACAAGGTGCGAAATAAAAGCAGGTGACATGCAAACTTCAATTGTGTTTATTAGCCTGGACAATACCAAACGTGCCCGAATTATGAACCGATTCAAATCATTGCCGGATAGGGTGTCCTTTCAATGGACTGATCAAAATACAGAACAATGAATAGTTTCTTTTTTATACGATCCAACCGAAAATGCGAACGCATAGAACTCACTGAATTACTCTATGTAGAAAGTTTCCGTGGGTATATTAAACTGGTAACTGAATCCAAATCATGGATGGTCCATACAGTTTCTCATTGTATAATAGGTGCCTCAGGGCGCAACAGTTAGTTTAAGGAACGGCGGGAGATCTTCATCACCCGCCCTTTTTATTTACGGCAAGATCGGAAAGAGGATGGTATTTAAGACCTCTTGTTTTAATATACTTCCATAAGGGGTTGTATCTAAATCAAAGCCATCACTTTTGGCGGCGGTAGTTTACCAACCAGCACACCTTTTCCAACATTTCTATTTGGCAGTTTTTTTATCTAAATTAGTGCCATGCGATATACGAAGACTGTTCTTGTAATGAGTGTTGTTATTCTTATTGTTATTTTCTTTTCAAAATGTTTTGAGGATAATTCACAAAAAACAAAAGATCCGAGAGGGGAACAATATGCGGGAATGTCTACATGTGTAGGATGTCATCAGAAAATAGCGGCTTCCTTTCCTCATACCAATCACTACAAGACCTCATCGGCAATTAACAGCAGCCTGCTGAAGAAAATAGCGGATACTTCAAAAAAGTATTTTTATTATATGGACTCGAGCCATGTCCGTTTGGAAGAAAATAATAATGTTTTTTTCCAGGCGCTCTTTGTAAAGGATGCAAAAGAAACCAGCCGCCGGTTCGATATTTCTTTTGGTTCCGCAGAAAAAGCGCAAACATATGGCAGTTGGGATGGCGATCAATTATTTCAATTGCCGCTTACTTATTACAGCGGCATGAATACCTGGGCAAACAGCCCGGGGTTTCCAACCAATCATCCGAAGTTCGACAGGTTGATCATAAACGGTTGTTTTCAGTGCCATGCTACTTATATAGCAAAAGAGGATGTGCCATCGGGCCCTCTGTCGGTAAGAGATAAGTTTTATCCCGGCACGCTTATATATGGTATAGACTGTGAAAGATGTCATGGACCTGCTGCGGCCCATGTAAAATTTCAGCAGGAGAATCCGTTGGTTAAAACTGCAAAGTATATCACGGGAATAAAATCGTTGAGCCGCCAGCAGCAGTTAGATGTTTGTGCAACCTGTCATTCAGGAAATGACCGGTCAGCACAGAGGTCCATTTTTTCATTCATTCCGGGGGATACGTTAGCTAATTTTTATTTTCCGGAGTTTGGGTTCGGGTCTATGAACAATTCCCAGGCTGATGTGCATGGCAGGCAAATGCAGTTGCTTCAGTCGAGCAAATGTTTTCAGCAAACCAATATGACCTGCGGCACCTGCCACAATCCGCATGAACCGCAAAGAAACAACAACAGCGTATTTATTTCGAAATGTATGAACTGTCATCAGCAGTCTGCTCATGCTGAGGGTTTTATGAAAAAGATGGAACAGACAAAAAATAATGCTGAATTGGAAAAGATCAGTTGTGTTACCTGTCATATGCCCCTGCAAACGTCTAAATTAATTTCTTTTAAAGATGGTACGGCTGCAAAGAATCTTCCTTATTATTTAAGAACGCATCGTATTGCGGTATACAAATGATCATCATGCTATAAACAGGAGTGCATGAGCTGGATCCCTGGTTTTATTCGGTGATATGGATCTCGTTTAGAAAATCATTTAGAGTCTGGCCTGTAGAAAGCTGTAGTTTTTTTCGCAGCCGGTACCTGCTGATCTCTACACCTCTTACCGAAATATTCATCAGTTGTGCAATTTCTTTTGTTGCCAGTTTCAACTGCAGGTAGGTGCAGACCTTCAGGTCCGTGCTTGTTAAACCAGGAAATCTTGTTTTTAATTTTTTGATGAAATCGTTATTGATCTCGTCAAAATGTGCTGCAAACTGTTCCCAGTTGGAATTGTTTTTTTCGATCTCGTTAACCAGTTCGAGTGCTTTTTTTACATCGTGGTTGCCGCCGGTTTTTTTGTGCAGGCGTTGCAGTTCATCTTTCACTTTAATAAGCGCATCGCTTCTTTCCACAAGGTGCATGCTTACATCGGCGAGCTCTTTATTTTTATAGATCACTTCATTCACCAGTTTTTCATTCTGTAACTGGATGATCTCTTTTTCATTTTTCTCCACTTCCAGTTGATGAATGTATTTTAAGCGTTTCTGTTCTTCTTCAAACCGCAGCTTCTGCCTGGTGAATTTTCTTTTCTGCCATTTATATCCCAGGTAAAGCAAGACTATCAACAATACTGTATAAAAGAGATAGGCCCACACTGTTTTGTACCAGGCAGGTTGGATCACAAAACGATAGCTGACGGCTTCGGATTCATTACCAAGGTTGTCATAAGCCTTTACCATGAACGTATATCCTCCTTCCGGCAGATTGGTGTATTCTTTTTCTGTTTTGGATGTGGGTGCGGACCATGCAGGATCATAACCTTCTAACCGGTAGCTGTAATCAATATTGTTTTGCAACC
>JAQBNJ010000451.1 GCA_028288645.1 Sediminibacterium sp. | reverse complement strand
TCCTTTCCAGCCAGCGGGAACCGTAAATATTTTTTTGAGCCAGCCCATCTTTATATTTTCCCATTCTTTCGGATAGGATGGATAGCAGCGGAAGTCGCCACCCTGGCCATTTTTATCCGCAAAACTATTTACGTTCCATGGCGATGGAATACGAATCGGTGTATTGTCCCATGCATCGTTTTTCACTTGCGGAAGTACAGGAGTCGGGTCAACCCCTTCACGGAATTTATCCGGTAAAGCAACCGGTTGAAACTGCCAAAGGCCATTTAAGCAAAGATCCTGCCTGTAAGGTTTTTCCTCTTTTTTTACCCAGCTTTCAGAAGGCGCATAGATCCCTTTGTATTCCAGGCGCTGTGCACTTGCGCATAAGCATAGATTGAAAATAAAGATGGCTGATAAAAATATTTTTCTCATGTTGATTGACTACTCCTTCCCGTTTTCTGATGTTTTATTATTGCCGGTCTTTTTACCGATGGTCTTCTCTATATAAATTCCGTAATACCCGTTATTGCCGGAAAAATTATGCTGAACGGAAATGGTATCTGAGCCATCCATGAGGGCGTCGAATGAAATACCATTGATATCATTCCCTTCTACAAAATTTTCTATTACCGTTATGTTCTTAGTTTCTGTGCACCTGATACCTGAGAGTTTGTTACGTGCAGCTTCATTTTTTGAGATGATCACATCATTGCAGAAAGAAATATCAATGCCATTTCCCCAGGGCGATGTATCAAAACGGCTGTTGCTTACCTGGCATGCTGAACTGCGTGTAAGTAAGAGGTTATGATGAAAACCTGCGCCGGGTACAACGCTGGCGCCATTATCACTAAAATCGCAATTGATCACTGTTACATTCCTTGCACCGCGAACCGCAACACCATTCTTAGTAAAATTCTGTACGGTTATATTTTCAAAACGGATAGTATGCATCTGCTCTTCGCGTTCTGCAGAAAACACAATGCCTTCGCGGCTCGGTGCGCTCATATAAGAACGGTTTCGCCGGTCGGCATTAGGATCTGAATTGGTAATTGTTGTTGTAGCGCCTTCAATTAACAGATCACGGATCACCACATCATGCATTGTATTTACCGCATTCTCAATTGTTTTTCCACCCAGCTTCGCAGCAAGAAAAAGAATGGTTTCTTTTCCCTGTCCTGCTAATGTGAGTCCGCTGGGTATGCGTAAAGGTGCAGTGATCGTATGTACTCCTTTTGCCAAAACCACCCAACCGGTTTTACCTGCATTTGCATTGATAACGGCCTGGATAGAATCTCCCGGCATAACCATAATAGATCCCGCCGGTGGTTTTATATTTGGCGCAGAAGATGCGCCCACAACAGATGTGACAGGTGATATATTTCCAGGCAACAAAATCGTTTGTAAACTGCCGCTGATTTTTCGCGGAGCAATAGATAGAGAAGTTAATAGAGCAACAGAAGATGTTGAACGTGTTTTTTCAAGAACACCGGCAGTAAAAGGCATATCAATACCCTTCACTTCGCGGTAATGATGATACACTGATTCATAAATATCCCTGAACTTTTCTTTTGCGCGGGTTGATAATATACCATACACAGGGATCTCCCCTCCTGTCATGAATTTAGCCGCATACTCAAATCCCAAAGCGAGCCTGTTATTAGCCGCACCGTAAAGATCCAGTCCCTGTGTCCATGCTACCTGCGCGGCTTTTGCGAATTCACCTATTCCCAACTGCACATGATCCCAGTCGCGTGTGGTTTCCTGTATTTGTCCGTTGGGATATATGTATTTGGTGATGCCTGAATTTCCCGGCCCGCGGTAGTAACGTTCTGCAGCCGCATTAAATATCGCGCGGTTATCTGTAAATACGCCTATACATAATAGTGTGTTTATGATCGATGCATCCCAGTTACCATTCGCTTCTGTAAAAAAATCTTTTATGGTAGGATAAAAAACAGTAAGCACCATTCGCTTAAACTGTATGATGTCTTTTTCCTTCCAGCCTGAATTCGAATATTTTAATATTTCGGCAGCATTCAGGTATAGAGGTGCGCTTAATCCTACATTCAGTTTGGCATTGTTATCATCAAAATCCCATAGCACGGGCGACCAGGCATTGAGTATTTCTATGGCCTTGTCTGCATAAATTTTTTTACCGGTAATACTCCACACCAATGCATAATTATAAGCCATGGTGGCGCTCTTTCCATATTCACGGCCACCTGAACTATTGGCGCCGTAAGCGCCTACAGAAATATGCGCACGTGGCTCGGGAACAAAATCAAGCGGCGTTTCTTTCGTGAGGTTGTTGAAAGCCGTTTGCCATATTGCTTCACCGGACAAGACTTTTTGTTTCATCAATTCAAGCGACTGCCTGTTCTGCATCATGCCCGGGTGAACAAAAGGTTTTGTATTTTTTTGTACAGGTTGTGCATCCGCAGATGCCGGCTGTAGCAAGCAGTGTAGTATTAAACATCCTATAATTATTCTTCTTATCACTTAAACTTTGGTGTTTACTAAATAAAAATGAAAGTGTTTTACGGACGATCCCCGGGAAGCGCCCCGTATTGATAATTCGGTTTATTTCCCATCGTTATTTTCATCCTGCCGCCTTTAACAATATCACTGTGCTGTATATATGTTTTGCTATATTTTTTGCCATTGAATTCTATATGCTGAACATAAATATTTCCGGGGCCATTGTTAATTGATTCTACTGTGAATTTCTTTCCGTTGGAAAGGTTGATGGTAGCTTTATTGAATAGCGGGCTCCCTATCACATAATTTCCGGAAGCTGGAAAAACAGGATAAAATCCTAACGAGGAAAATACATACCAGGCCGACATCTGTCCGCAGTCTTCATTGCCAACAATGCCATCGGGCTTATCATGATAAAATTCTTTCATGATGTAACGCACTTTCTCCGCTGTTTTCCATTGTTGTCCCGCATAAGTGTACAGGTAACCGATATGATGGCTTGGTTCATTGCCATGCGCATATTGGCCAATGCCACCGGTAAGATCGACCAGGTCGCCGGTAAGCGGAATAGAAAAAAATGTATCGAGTCTTGCAGTAAAAGTTTTTTCACCGCCTAATAAATTGATCAGGCCGGGCACATCCTGCGGTGCGAGCCATAAATATTGCCATGAATTTCCTTCTGCGAAATCTGTTCCGAAGGGGCGTGTGGATTTAAGCGGATCAAAATCGGGGTTCCAGCTTCCGTCAGCCATTTTGCCCCTGAGAAAGCCGGTTTTGGAATCAAAATATAACTGATAGTTCTGCCCGCGTTTTTTATAATATTCATAATCATTGGTTTTGCCCAATGCTTTTGCCATCAGCGCAATACTTCCATCTCCAACAGAAAGTTCCAATGCCTGCGCTACGGGTCTGCCGATCTTTACATCAGAAGGTATGGGTTTAAATTCACGGAGGTAATTAAGCCCGCGCAGATCAGACATGGAAGTTTTTTTCATTGCCGCAAAAGCTCTTTCAGCATCAAATCCTTTGATACCTTTCAGATACGCTTCTGCAATTACCTGCTCACTACTGATACCTACCATGG
>JAQBNJ010000413.1 GCA_028288645.1 Sediminibacterium sp. | reverse complement strand
ATATCGTCGAGGTAAAAAGAAAAGAAAAGAACCTAACGGATGGGCTTATCCATCCTTCTATCATCTCTCAAAACAGCTGCGGTCTGTGGATGTCTTTGCAATTTGCCTCCGGTGAAATAAACCGCGCCGTGATTCATCAATGTATTCAAAACGGGTTGATCACTGATTGGTTCCTGTTTGCGCCGGATAGGATGCGTATTGCGCCACCATTGATTATCGGTGAGGAAGAATTGAAAGAAGTATGCATTCTTATCCTGAAAAGTATTAACGAAGTAGTTAAGTAGCAAACTTCCGATTATAGATTAGCTCAACTGTTGAGATAATTACTAACTACTTTTTGTGCTATTGAAAATTCTCTGTGAAACTCTGTGTTCTCTGTGGTGAAAAAAAGTAAGAATTACCGGCATTTTTATCGAAGCGAAGGCTTTACCACAGAGGCACGGAGAACACGAAGTTTCACAGAGAGATGGCCGCATTTCTACAGGTCTTTTTTAATAGCTCAACACGTTAACTACTAATTCCTGATTAATAATTATTTACATGGATCTCTCCTGCAATACTGCTTATACAATTCCTCATAAACCGGGATGATATTCTTGATATCAAACCTGCATGCCTGCTGGTAAGCGGCTTCTTTCATCACTTCCAGTTTGGCTTCATCTTTCAACAGTGAGATGGCAAAATTGCTCATTGAAGTTACGTCACCCACATCAGCTAAAAACCCTGTTTCATCCTGGATATTGATCTCGGCCAGTCCGCCTGCATTGGTACTGATCACCACGGCGCGTGCGGCCATTGCTTCAAGAGCGGCCAAACCAAAACTTTCATATTCCGAAGGAAGAAGGAATACATCGCTTACGGCCAGGATATCTTCCATTTGCTCCTGTTTGCCTAAGAAACGTACATCCTCATCAACACCTAATTTTCTTGCCAGTTCTTCAGTGGCGGGCCTTTCAGGACCATCACCCACCATTAATAATTTAGCGGGCATTTCTTTGCGTACGGCCGCAAAAACCTTGATCACATCATCCACTCTTTTTACTTTACGGAAATTGGAAGCATGGATCAATATCTTTTCCCCGTTTGGCGCAACTACTTTACGAAAAGCATCGATCGGTTTTTTATTAAAACGGGTAACATCCACAAAATTGTAGATCACCTGTATTTCCTTATGAATAGCAAATGATTTGAAGGTCTCATCCTTCAAATTTTGCGATACGGCAGTAATTGCATCGCTTTCATTGATGGAAAAAGTAACCACCGGTTCATAGGTCTTGTCTTTTCCAACCAGTGTAATATCAGTACCATGCAAAGTGGTGATCACCGGTACATTCCTGCCGGTCTTTTGTTTTACGATCTGCTTGGCCATATATGCCGCGGATGCGTGTGGGATGGCGTAATGCACATGCAGCAGGTCGAGATCATAGTTCATGATCACATCCACCATGGTACTGGCAAGCGCCACTTCATAGGGCGGATAATCGAACAAAGGATAGGTGGGAACCCTTACCTCGTGGTAAAATATATTAGCATTGAACACATTCAGCCGAACGGGTTGCTGGTAGGTGATAAAATGCACCTGGTGTCCCTCATCGGCAAGCGCCTTGCCTAATTCCGTGGCCAGAACACCACTTCCACCAAAAGTGGGATAGCAAACAATGCCTATTCTCATAACTGTTACGGTTTGTAGTTTGTGGTTTGTTGTTTTTGAAGTCGGGAAGAACTACAAACCACAAACAACAAACCACAGACCGAATTGTTTGCAAGTAACAATTAATTCTTCAATCCGGAGATTCCGCTCATCCCACTTGTTCAAATAGTACAAATGGTTAACTTTAGCGTTATGAAAAAACTCCTCTTTGGCCTTTTGGTTTTGCCCTTTGCGGTAATGGCACAGCCCGCTGCTGATGCGGCTATGATCAAAAAAATATCAGACGAGATATTGAGTAATGGTAAAGCATATGAACAGCTTTATCAGTTAACCAAACAGATCGGCGGCAGGCTGGCGGGTTCACCGGCGTTTGCCAAAGCAGTGCAATGGGGCAGACAGACCATGGAAAAGAACGGTGCAGAAAATGTTTGGCTGCAGGAATGCATGGTGCCACATTGGGTGCGCGGCGGAGCGGATAAAGCTTTTGTTATATTGGTAGATGGTGCCAAAACAAGTCGCGAATTAGACGTATTGGCATTGGGTAATTCATTGGGCAACGGTACGGTTAACGGTGAAGTACTGGCAGTACAGGACTTTGCCGAACTGGAAAGAAGGAAGGATGAAGTAAAAGGTAAGATCGTTTACTATAACAATGGATTCAATCCTACCAATGTAAAGCCCTTTATTTCTTATGGCGAAGCGGGCATCTACCGCAGGTCCGGGCCAAGCCGTGCAGCGAAATATGGTGCGATTGGTGTGATGATCAGATCTCTGACAGAATCAACGGCGAATGATCCGCATACGGGTGCGATGGCGTACAATGATTCATTCCCCAAAATTCCTGCGATAGCGGTCGGCCCAAGAGATGCAGATGCTGTATGGACACTCACGCGAAAATCAAAGATCAGTATGGCGATGTATACCAATGGCCATTTTTTACCGGATACCATCGGCCATAATGTGATCGCTGAAATAAGAGGAACTGAATTTCCCGACGAATATATTACCATCGGTGGCCACTTAGACAGCTGGGATGTAAATGAAGGTGCAAGCGATGATGGAACCGGCGTAGTACATACCATCGAGATCATGCGTGCTTTACAGGCCATCGGTTATAAACCTAAACACACTTTGCGTTTTGTATTGTTTGCCAATGAAGAAAATGGTTTGCGTGGTGGAACCAAATATGCAGCGGAAGCAAAAGCCAAAAACGAGAAACACATATTTGCATTGGAAAGCGATGCCGGCGGATTTACACCACGTGGATTTTCATTACAGGTAAGCAAAGAACAAATGGCTAAAGTGCAAAGCTGGATTCCATTGTTATCTCCCTATGGCGCATTTGAATTAAGCAATGACGGAGGCGGTGCAGATGTGAGCCCTCTGAACAGGACTTTTGGTATCCCTGTCGGCGAGTTGATCCCTGATCCGCAGCGTTATTTCAACCTGCACCATGCAAGAAGCGATGTGTTTGAGAATGTAAATAAAAGGGAATTGTTATTGGGTGCGGTGAATATGGCGGGGTTGATCTATCTCGTGGACAAATACGGCCTCTGATGAAAAAAGGAATATGGATATTACTGGTCATATCATGCATACTGATTGGATTGTATCCCACCATCTATTTTATAATGGATGGGAATTTTGGATTGCGTAGTTCAAAGTCAGCAGAACTTTTAGCAAATGCAATCTGGAACATTGGGTTTTATGCACACATCACATTAGGTAGTATCGCTTTACTTACCGGCTGGACACAATTCGGTTCTAAATTCAGGAGCAGAAACTTAGCATTACACAGGCGGATAGGCAAAGTATATGTAATTGCTGTGCT
>JAQBNJ010000405.1 GCA_028288645.1 Sediminibacterium sp. | reverse complement strand
TTAACTGTTCCTTCTTTAACAAGGCCGGTAAAGATAAGCGTCTGCCTTGTCTTATTCTTTGTATTTGTTGTGACAAATATAGATTTTCTCACTTCACCGCTCTGCGACTTATTGGTGTCGAAAGCGCCTGTCACCTCTCCTTCCCCGCCCGGCGCCACTGCGCCTTTGGTATAATCCGGTATGGTGCAACCGCAAGCCGCACGTACATTCGCAAGGATCAAAGGTTGCGTGCCTGTATTGCGAAAACGGAAAGTAACATTCACCTGTTCGCCTTTGTTCACTGTTCCAAAACTCACAACCGTATCCATCCATTGAACGGTTGTATACTTGGCGGTGTCGGCCATCAGTTTTGCATCAGCTTCCGAAACGGCATCAACCCTTTCACAGGAAAACCAAAGGATGCTGCTGAATGCAGCCACAATTATCACTCGCTTCATAAACTATGCTTTGTTCTTAAAACTGATCTTCTGGATCTTACCGCCTTCCATAAACTCTTTATGAATATTATCCAGGATGCCGTTTACAAACTGTCCGCTTTGCGGCGTGCTGTAATCTTTGGCGAGATCAATGTATTCGTTGATGGTTACTTTGGTAGGGATGGTTTCAAAATAAAGCAATTCACATACGCCCATCCGCATCAATACCATATCCAGCACAGCGATACGGTCCGAATCCCAGTTCTTTAATTTGGGTTTGATCAGTTCCATGCAATACTCTTTCTTATCAAGTGTGGTACCGAGCAATGTCCTGGCAAACTCCCATTTTTCGGGACTGAGCATTTCCTGTAGGTTATAACTGCCGGGTTTCTGGATATAGTTCAGCATCAACTGGTCCATCATATCCGCATCATCATCCCAGTTATTAAACAATTCCTCGAGATGGTTGATAAAAGATTCATTGGGGAGCATCAACTGCACAAAGATCAGTTTGATGATCTCTTTTTCTTTTGCTTTCTCGCGGCTTTGCAGGGTGATATACTCCTTGTATTTATCCGTTTCCGTTAATTCAGCATAGATCTTTTTCACCAGTTCCTTATCGATCAGTTTCTGCGGCTGGTCTATCTCGATAGCTTTCTTAAAAGAAGGGTTTTCCAAAATCTGCCAAAGGAACTAATTGACGGCGATCTTAATGTTTACATTCAGATCCTCTTCAGACGGAAGGTTGCGGGAAGCCCTTTTCTGCGCGCTGATCTCTGCATAGCGGGCCACTTCGGTTAAAAAATAGAGCAGGTAAACAAATAATTCCCTGCTTTTATCTAATTGTTTCTGTAATTCCTCAACTGTCTTTTTAAATGCCACCAGTGTGTCGGCTGCTTCTATCATGTATAGCAACTGCATCACTTTCACACGAATATTTCTTCTACTGATCATCTGGTAAGAACTTATTTGGGAGCGGCAAAGATATTAGTTTCGGGGTGCCGTGCAAAATGAAATAGCTTTTGAGGAAGGTATTAGGTGTTAGCTATTAGCCGTTAGCTAAAGCCTGTTTTGACTGGAAACCTTATTAACTACTTAATCAGGCTTTATGTTTCTGCTAAAAGCTAATAGCTAACGCCTAAAAGCTCCCTAAAAAATACCCATCTGTGAACAGACGGGTCTCAACCTTGATACAACCTTGCTTAAAAACTTTTGTATGACTTATTTAGTTACGTTAATCATTGAGAAAAGGTTTTAAATGATTTTTTATGGAGAAGAATGGCACACGGATACGCGGATCGGACGGATGTTGGCGGATTGATCGATCAGGGATCTATCCGTACCGATCCGTTCAATCCGCGTCATCCGTGTGCCATTCATGAATTTCTACGACAAAAAATTGGTGCAATTTTGACACAGGAGTTTCAAAAACTTCCTGCATCTTTGCCGCCCCTGACAGTTTTTTGTGAGATGCCGGGCGGATTCTAACCTGGTTTGCTGAAAATTTGACCTGAATCCGTGAATGGCACAATAATCGATAACCTGTCAGAGTATTAATCACATCAATCAAATAAAAACCTATAACGATGGCAAAAAAACTCAACGTTACTCCTCTCCATGACAGGGTAATTGTTAAGGCTGACGCTGCTGAAGAGAAAACTGCAGGCGGAATCATTATCCCTGACACCGCAAAAGAAAAACCACAAAGAGGCACTGTAGTGGCCGCCGGAACCGGTAAAAAAGACGAGCCCGTAACTGTAAAAGTTGGCGATACCGTATTGTATGGCAAATATGCAGGTACCGAGATCACGATCGATGGCCAGGACCTCCTGATCATGCGTGAAAGCGATATCCTTGCGATAATCTAATCATTGAAAAGCGCAATTTCCCAATTTCCCAATTCCAAAATTTCAAAATTGAAATAAGATGGCTAAACAAATTTTCTTCGATATCGAAGCGAGAAATAAAATGAAAAAAGGCGTTGACACCTTAGCCAACGCTGTTAAAGTAACCCTGGGACCTAAAGGCCGTAACGTGGTTATTGAAAAGAAATTCGGCGCACCACAGGTTACTAAAGATGGTGTTACCGTTGCAAAAGAAATTGAACTGGAAGACCCGATCGAGAACATGGGTGCGCAGATGGTGAAAGAAGTGGCTTCTAAAACTGCAGATATTGCAGGTGATGGCACCACTACTGCTACCGTTCTGGCGCAAAGCATCATAAGCGAAGGTTTGAAGAACGTTGC
>JAQBNJ010000101.1 GCA_028288645.1 Sediminibacterium sp. | reverse complement strand
TTTTTGACGCGGCAGAATTTTTTCTTTGGCTTTTCCTGTTTGATGGCCGTCAGGTATTTTATGTCATTTTTTGCCATGATTAAGCCTCCTGTGGTTGTTTATCCTGCATTGCAAATCCGCCATTTCTTTTAACGTGGTTGTACTCGACGGCGTATTTATCGAGGCGTGTGATCATGTGGCGCATGATCTGCTCATCGCGCAACATCTGGATCTTCAGTTTCTCATTCAAATCTGAAGGGCCCTGGAATTCCAGTAACCAGTAAATACCGGTTGTTTTCTTCTGGATAGGGTAAGAGAGGGATTTCAATCCCCATGGGTTGCTGTGCACAGATGCACCACCCAGTTCGGCGATCAGGTCGGCATATTTCTTCTGTGAAGCTTTGAAGTCTTCTTCAGAAAGAACCGGAGTAAAGATCACCATCAATTCGTAACTGTTCATTTACTGAATTTTTAGGTTTTAAATTGGTTTATCCCAGTGGTCGTCCCTGCCGATTGCTCAGTGGGGATGAATCTGCCAAATACAGATTTGGGGCTGCAAAAGTAAGGAAAAGTTTGGAGTTTGGGGTTTGTGGTTTGGTGTTTTTTGGGCAAAACCGCTGTTTATTTTGGCAAACAGGCTCAATTTAACTTTTTTAGGAATACGAGATAGGTTGGGAAGTGATCACTGTAGCCGCCTCGGTAGGTATTTCCGTCCCAGGTACGCATGGGGTAGCCTTTGTAGCGGCCGGTGTTTTCCTTCATAAAGTTCCTGTTGAAGATCTGTTGGTGATGATAGAAAAGGCCGTTCTGATCGGGGTTGAGCCAGGCATGGGAAATAATGAGCTGGTCAAATAATCCCCAGCTATCGCGGTTGGCGAGGGTGCCGATGCCTTTGGCGTATAAGGCGGCCCATGGATTGAATAGTTGGCCGGGTTTGGTTTCTTTGGCTGTGGCTTTTGCACCGAGTGCTTCGGTGATGCTGGGGCTATCCGGATCATCATTGAGATCGCCCATTACGATGATCTTTGCATTGGGTTCTTTGTGAAAAACCGAATCAAGATGTTTTCTGCAGACCAATGCTGCTGTGGCACGTGCCGGTGCGCTTCTTTCTTCTCCGCCTCTACGGCTTGGCCAATGGTTTACATACACATGAATGGTTTCTCCGGCCAATTGTCCTTTTACGTACAAAATATCTCTTGTATAAAATGCTTCTTTGCTGTTGGTCGGCATTTTTACAAATAATTTTTCTGCTTTTTCGGGGATGAATAGGTTGGGATCGTATAAAAACCCAACATCAATTCCGCGCGCATCTTTTGAATCGAAATGGATGATATTATAATGACGGTGACTGAGCAATGAATGCCGCACGAGATCATGCAAAACCGTATCATTCTCAATTTCTGCAACGCCAATAATTGCCGGACCCGAAGATGAAATTTCTGTACCTATCTGGCTGAGAACGGTGGCGAGTTTATCTACTTTATCTGTATAAATTTCTTTGGTGTAATGTTTGATGCCGGAAGGTGTGAAATCGTCATCGTTAACGATGGGATTGTTGATGGTATCGTAGAAATTTTCGAGGTTATAAAATGCGATGACACATGCTTTGTATTTTTTTTCCTGCGATGATGCATTGAGAAAAATAGTGACCGACAAAAAAAATACTACCGTGTTTTTCATGATGTATAAATTTTAGTGAACCAAACCGTGCCCCTGTGCCTCCGTGTGCGAATGAAATTTCACACTATACGCAAAGGCACGTTTTTTATCTGTGCGGGAACACCGTGATAATACCTGATGTTCGATAGTATTTGCCGCAAAAATCAAAACTGTTCTTGTTTGAGAAAAACAATCAATTATTTTTGTATCCTGTTTGTATCGCTTCGCAGATAACTCCCCTTTTTATTTATCGTTAAAATTGATGCTCATGCTGAAAAGCTTATGGGTACTGGCTTTGCTGCTACAAACAGGTGTATACGGACAGCAACGATCCCGGCCGGTTAAAAATAAATTCGTGGATAGCTCAGAAGCTGTTCAACTAAAAGAGGTGCCTGTTGATGACATGCCTGTTATCGCCATTAACGAAAGCGAACGGTCTGAAAACACGTTGCCTTTTGTTCCTTCTTTATTATTTGCCAGTCGCGATGTATTCATGTCTGTTGCTGCATTTCATTTTTCTGTTACCCGTTTCCGGATGCGAGGTTATGATGGTGAACTATTCAGCACACAGATAAATGGTATGCATATGAATAACCTCGATGATGGCAATACACAATGGAGTTTATGGAGCGGGTTGAATGATGTAACACGCAATTCACAAATGGTATTGGGATTGCGGTCGGGAGAACAGGCTTTTGGAAATATAGGTAATATGGTAAGTATGGATATGCGCGCTTCAAAACAACGAACGCAGACACAATTCAATTATTCATTCGGCAACCGATCCTATACGCATCGGTGGATGTTTACAAAGAGCACTGCTTTTGATAAAAAGGGATGGGCATTTTCTGTTTCGGGTAGCTGGCGCATTGCAACTAAAGGAAGTGTTCCCGGAACGTATTATAAGGGTGCAGGCTATTTTATCGGGATAGATAAGCGGTTACAAAACGATCATGTTTTGTCGCTTGTGTTTTTTGGTAATGCCACAGAAAATGGAAAGCAGGGGCCGGTGCTCGAGGAATCTGCAAAGATGTTTGGGTATGATTATAATCCTTATTGGGGTTATCAATCCGGTAAAAAAAGAAATGCAAATGTGGGAAAGGTTCATCAGCCGGTTTTGATCCTTACCGATGATCACCGGATCAATAACAATACATCGCTGGTAACCACCGTAGGTTGTATTGCCGGGGAGAAAAGCAGTACAGCATTGGATTGGTACAAAGCCGCTGACCCGAGGGCAGATTACTATCGTTATTTACCCAGTTATCAAGCCGATACGGTATTGCGATCGAATGTATTTGATGCGATCAGTAACAATATTTACCTGCGGCAAATAAACTGGGATCGGTTGTATGAAGTAAACAGAAACAGCCGCGAAACTTTGCCGGATGCGGATGGGGTAACCGGCAATTCTTTCACCGGTCTTCGCGCACATTATTTATTGGAAGAAAGGGTAGCCGGTATTAAGCGCGTGGATATTCAGACAGTGTATAATACCCGACTGAATGGTGAACTCACGTTTACCGGTGGTGGTTCTGTCCAGGTGCAGCAAACTCACTTTTATAAAAAGATCAATGACTTATTGGGAAGCGAATATTCGGTTGACTGGAACCAGTTTGCAGAAAGGGATTTCCC
>JAQBNJ010000360.1 GCA_028288645.1 Sediminibacterium sp. | reverse complement strand
TTGTCTTATTTTTCTGTACTTCCATTGCTGCCTGTTCCATTGCACAAAATCCTGCGAATAATTTTTCTGCATACCAGCAAAAGATTCCGGGTTCTGCTTTGTCTTTTAAAATGATGCCCATTAACAGTGGTAATTTTTTAATAGGAAGCCCATCAACCGAAAAAAATCATTCAGGTGATGAATCGCCACAAAAAAATATTCAGCTATCTGCTTTCTGGATGGGCGCTTATGAAGTGACGCGCGATGAATTTGATGTCTTCCTGAAAGATGAGAACACCAGCCAGAATGTAGATGTGGATGCCATTACACGTCCCAGTCCGCAATATATCGACCTCAGTTATGGTATGGGAAAAGAAGGTGGATATCCCGCCAATAGTATGTCGCAGTATGGCGCATTGATGTATTGCCGCTGGCTCTATCAAAAGACCGGTATTTTTTATCGGTTACCAACAGAAGCAGAATGGGAATATGCCTGCAGGGCCGGCACCAGCACTGCTTATTTTTTTGGTAGTGACAGTACCCAGCTGGATAAATATGCCTGGTATGAAAACAACAGTGGTGAAAAATTTCACAAAGCAGGAGAAAAACTGCCCAATCCCTGGGGATTGTATGATATGCTCGGCAACGTGATGGAATGGACAATGGACCATTATGAATCGAACCGGTATAATACAATTGCAGGCACCGATCCCGTTGTTCCGCCGAATCCAGTGCGATATCCAAAAGTATTACGTGGTGGAGGTTTTAACGGAACTGCGGCGCAATTAAGAAGTGCAAAACGCGTAGCTTCGGATCCGGTATGGAACAGGCGCGACCCCCAGATACCAAAAAGCAAATGGTGGATCACGGATGCACCTTCGGTAGGGTTTCGTTTGGTGAGGCCGCTGCAACAACCCAATGCTGCAGAAGCCGATCTCTTTTTCAAAAACTATCTTGATCAATAACTTTAAAAACAACCATATGCACAACGATGCTTCCAACAACAACTCGCGCAGGGAGTTTGTAAAACAAAGTTCACTGCTTGCCGGCGGATTGATCGCCGCGCCTCTTTTATCAAGGGCCAATTTTTTTTCCGGTGCCGATGATGTGATCAAAGTAGCAGTGATCGGTTGCGGCGGCCGCGGAACGGGCGCTGCCATGCAGGCACTCAGAAGTAAACAGAATGTAAAGATCGTTGCGATGGTGGATGCATTCCGCGACAATATCGATAAATGCTACAACTCGCTTACCAAAGAAGATAAATCAGATCCAACCGCTGTGAGTGTAAAAGACCGCGTGGATGTTCCGGAAGAAAGAAAGTTCACAGGTTTTGACGGATACCTGAAAGCCATTCCTTTTGCAGATGTGGTGATACTTGCCACACCGCCAGGTTTCCGCCCAATACATTTTGAAGAAGCGATCAAACAGAATAAACATGTGTTCATGGAAAAGCCGGTGGCTACCGATCCTGCCGGTATACAAAAAGTATTAGCCGTTGCTGCCATCGCGAAGCAAAAAAAATTAAACGTGGTGGTAGGTTTACAAAGGCATTACCAGAATTCTTACCGTGAATTATTCAAACGGAAAGACATGATCGGCGATATCACTTCCGCACAGGCATGGTGGAACAATGATGGTGTATGGGTAAGGCCCCGCAAACCTGAACAGACTGAAATGGAATACCAGATGCGTAACTGGTATTATTTTGTATGGCTCTGCGGCGATCATATCACTGAGCAGCACATACATAATTTAGATGTGATCAACTGGTTCAAAGGCGGGTATCCTGTAAAAGCACAGGGCATGCGTGGAAGACAGGTGCGCAAAGGAAAAGAACATGGTGAAATTTTTGATCACCACTTTGTTGAATTCCAGTATGCGGATGGATCGATCCTTAACAGCCAGTGCCGCCATATTCCAGGAACCATGAGTAAGGTGGATGAGTTATTGATCGGCACCAAAGGAAAGATACAATGCGGCGCAGCCAATATCACCGATGCATCAGGCAAAGTGATCTATCAATTCGATCTGAAGAATGGTGAACCGAATCCTTATCAAACTGAACACGATGAATTGTTTGCAGCCATTGCAAAAGGTGAATACAAATTTGCCGATGCAGAGAATGGTGCGAAGAGTACGATGACATCTATCCTCGGAAGAATGGCAACCTACAGCGGGCAGATAGTTGAGTGGGATAAAGCCATCAATTCAGGACTCGATCTTCATCCCAAAGTATACGACTTTGCTGCCGCTCCACCTGTGGTTCCAAATGCAGATGGGTTTTATAATGTTGCTATTCCTGGAGTGACGAAGTACATTTAATAATTAATAGTTCGTAGTTAATAATATTCTAAAGTAAAGAGCTGCTCCATTTGAGCGGCTCTTTACTTTTTTTAAAAAGCACAAACCTTATTTAAAAATTGATTGCTAATTTAATTCTTGCCTATTAAGTACTAATTATCAATCGCATGATCGATCGGTACTTCCTCCCCTTTCCAAACCTTCTTCGTTGTCCAATCCTGGTCATCTCCGTTCCAGAATGAATCGGTTGGAGGCAGGCCCAGCATTAAGTAAGCCTGTGCACAGAGATAAAGGCTGCCGGTAGAAATATAATAATCTCCCATACCCGGTTGCTTGCCGTAAACGCCAATTTGTAGCCAGCCATTTGTATCGTATGTATTGGGTGCTTCTATTTGTTTTTTGATGACAGAATATAATGCGGACCTGACCTGTTGCTCAGATACATGCACCGGTAATGTTTTCTGCAATGCCATTTGTGCCAGTGATTGAAAAACGCCAAAACGGTAAGCGATGGAACGGCCTACAATAGGATACGTAGCTTCGGGCGAGATCATTCTTTCCTGTATCTCCGCATATCGAACACTACGTTTTAATTCTATTGCAAAATCCATCGCTGTCGTTATTCCCTTTTCTTTCATTACACGCAAAATATCCAGCATCATCGGGTGGATAACAAAGCTGTTATAGTAATCAAAATGAAAATCTTTTCCATCGCCATATATTCCATCGCCCTTGTACCATTCTTTGTGTTTGAGAATAGCATAGTCGATCCGTGACTGATCGCACTCCCCTGTAAATGTCAGCAGGCAGGCTTCTACCATTCCTGAAAATAATAACCAGTTATTTTGCCCGGGTTTTGTGGAACGGGTGAGTTTCAATGCAGATACAAGATTCTTTTTGGTTGCATCATCCAATCTTCCCCACAATTGCGTAGGTGCGCGTAATAAGGCGTGCGCGAGAAATGCCGCATCTACAAGTGATTGCCCCTGTATATTAAAATCGAGGTAGTCGGGAGATAGTGAATCTGCTCCGTTCTTGATGCATAAAACTGCGAGGTCTATGTATTTTTTCCGCAATTTCCCTTCTTTAGTATCATCGGGTCCCAGTTCGAGCCAAGGCGCCATACCACCGAGCAAACGTGCAAATGCTTCGAGATGGGTAGTGGTAGGAATTCTTTTCGCCGTCACCATAGCAGGCGATCGGTCAACAGGCATTTGTTGTTTTAGCTTTTTCTGACTGAGGGCATTGAACATCGGATCAGCCATTTTTGTCAGTGATTGTATGAGATAAGCCCGTTCTTTTTGTCCTGCATCGTTTTGTGAATACAGTTTCGCCGAAAAAAAAGAGGCTACCAATAAAGTATAAAAAAAATGTTTGCGCATATAGATAAAATATTTTTCAAGGTAGAATTCTTTTGCCACAGA
>JAQBNJ010000345.1 GCA_028288645.1 Sediminibacterium sp. | reverse complement strand
TCCTTTGTCAGGAGAATAGATATAATAGATATCAATTTTTTGCAGGCTTGTTGTTCCGCCGCTCTGTGTAAGTCCGTTAACCGGGTTAGCGGTTTCAATAACCTGGCTGAATTTCAGCAGCATCGTTTTGCCGCTATCCAGCACCTGGTAATAAGAGTTATCACTTTGTATACCGATTGCCGGGAAACCTAATTGAAAAACAACCGGTCCTGTTTTATCTGTACATCCGGTAAACACAATTTTTTTTATCTGGAATGATGGTGTGTATTCCTTTTCCTCATTTTCTTCCTGCCGCAGGAAAGAGATTGTATTTGTCTGGAGATTAAGTTTGGACGCTATACCCCGGTAAATTCTTCCGTCAGCTCCATAATAGGTCGCATCGCAATAATCTTCTTTGAAAAAAGGACTGCCATCAACATCCGCTTTCTTTTTAACTTTCAGTGGGCTCCCTGCCAGGTCTATCATAAGATTATTATTTGCAGAATTGGTAGGCGCAAACTGCCAGCTGTAATCAACTAATGATTGTGCATCGGCAATCATCCCAAAAAAACAAAAGGCAAGGGTGACAAGCGTTTTCATTGTAGATTATTTATCCCTAAATTACCATTTTTGATTATGACTTTCATAAAAAAAAGGATGACTAGGTCATCCTTTTCACTTCACAAATAGGTATTGTTTACAACGTGTTATAATACTGAACAACCTTTAAGAGATCATCTTCTTTCTTCACTTTAATGTGGTTAGTAGACAGGTACCCATCCAGTTCTGTCCGTTTATCAGCTAAAACCTTCAGAACATCGTCATTGGCTTTAGCAACTTTTATCATTCCTTTTGAGGGAGAGTATATATAGAACGATTCAACTTTTTGCAGAACCGTTGTACCGCCACCGGGTGTAAGCCCGTTAACCGCATTTACTGTTTCGATAATATTCTGGTATTTTAAGAGCATCGCTTTACCGCTATCAAGTACCTGGTAATAAGAGTTTTCGCTCTGCGCCCCTATTGCCGGAAAGCCCAGCTTGAATACTGCTATACCATTTTTATCATTGCATCCTGTAAACTCGATCTTTTTTACCTGGAACCCGGGGGTATATTCTTTGTCTTCTTCATTTTCTTTAACATAAGAGATCATGTTATTCTGAAGATTCAACTTGCTCCGGATACCTTTAAAGATCTGGCTTTCTGAACCGTACAATGTGGCACTGCAAAAATCAGATTTAAAATACGGGCTTCCTTCTACGTCGTTTTTCCCATTTACCCTCAATGGACTGCCGTTCATTTCACTGAGATTATTTTGTGCCACAGCGCTTCCCGCAATACATACTGCCAATACCAACGTCGAAACTATCTTCATCATTTAATTTTTTTCGAAACTACAAAATTGATCTATAATACAAAAGAAACAAAAGTTAAAAGGCTTATATAAAAATTTAAAAGCCCGCTCCTGGTAGTGAGCGGGCTTTTAAAATATAGTTTGTGGTAACTTTTACTTAATCAAGGTAGTAGTTACTGCAGTAAAACTACCTACACTCACTCTTACAACATAGGTTAGTGTAAAAGTCTGATCACATGAAGAAAACGTACCTGTCCCTGAAATGGTTGAAGCTCCGTATGTATAAAGGCTGTTTACATAAGGTTGACTAGGAATTGTCACTGTGAAGTTAGCCGGATTTGTCCAGTCAACAGTAGCAGTAAGTCCCGTTTTAGCCGCGTCTGTTGCAGCAAATGGTGCGAAGCCGATATCTGGTGTGTTACCTAGGTTCTGGATCTTGATACTGGCGGTGGTAGCTGTAAGGTCTGTCCAGTTTGTAATAGTCGCAGTATACTTTGTGGCGCTTGGTGTACCTGCTATTGTCAGATCATAATCCCTTGAGTTTGCATAATTTCCGCTAAGACTAGTAGATATCACATCACAATACCTCCTTAGAACCAGTTTGTAAGTACTGTTATAATCCGATACCGGAACGTCTCCGCCGGTAATCGAAAAAGTGAGTGTATCAACCCTGGTACCTGAATATCCACCGAACAATCCTTTTACAGACAATGAATCAACTACTTTCCCTGCCGGAATGGTTACGGTTGTGGAAGGCAAAGTATATTGTGTTCCTGCTGCTGCACCGGTTGAAGTAGTTACGCCGATGGTAACGTTCCGGCTCGCACTGGAAACACTGGTAATGCCTACAGGTATTTTAAATGTAGAATTGGGATCGTTCTTCACATAATAAGTACCACCCGTTGCATTGGTAAAGTTGGCTTGCGTTGGCGGTACGATGGTTGGATAAGGGTCGAGCTTGTTACAATTGGTTAATACAACCGATAGCAGCAACAGCGACAATGCGGATTTAAAATTATATTTTTTCATACTCGTATTTATTAATTGTTAGGATGTTAAGCATTCCTGTTTATTCTGAATTAATACCCCGGATTTTGTGTGTTATTAGGGTTGGCAAGCAATTCATACTGCGGAATCGGAAACACAAAACGGTAATTTCCCGAAGCCAATGTGAGCCACGCAGGAGAAGCATCTGATGCTATCCTTGTCACAGATAAGCCGTTTCGTTTCAGATCAAACAAACGTGACCCTTCAAAACACAGTTCTTTAAATCTTTCATCAAGTATTGCTGTAATCCCGGATGCCGCATCAGCAAAGGTAACATTGGTATAAGGGGTAATCCTTGCAGTCCTAACCGCATTAAGGTCGGCTGCTGCCAGCGGGAGATTCGGCGCGGCTGATTTCAAATAAGCTTCGGCGCGTATCAGATAAACTTCTGATATTCTCATCGCTTTAATATCAACAATACGTCCACCTCTTGATGAAGCGAAGAATTTGTTTACATAAGGCTTGGCAGGCACTGAACCCGATGCAGGAAAAGCCGCAATAAAGGCAGCCTTGCGAATATCGCCAGTACCATACGACGCTGTTAATTTATCTGAAGGCGCTATGTAAACCAGGTTACCTGCAGTCCACACAGAACCGACCGCGTTGCTGGTAGAATAGCGTATACGGAACAGGAGCTCACTTGTACTGCCATCTATCCATATATTGGCATAATCACTACCTGTTGCTAATGGTTTAATATTTGCATTGATCACGGTTGATGCATAAGTGATCGCATTCGCATAATCGCCTTTGAAAAGGGCAACTTTTGCCCGGTATGCATTGATGTTAAGCTGGTTCATTACCGTATCGGTAAAATTAGACGAGGTGGCTGCGGGCAATAGTGCTAACGCGTCCGCAAAATCGGTCTCTACCTGTGTAATCACTTCGGCCATTGTATTTCTTTTCGGCTGAGCAGTTATGTTCGAACTAAGCATAATAGGAATACCCAGGTCACCAGGGGTGTATTTATTACTGTACAATTGTAACAGGTCAAAATGAGCGAGCGCCCTCATACCAAGCATCTGTCCTTTCAGGATAGCTTTGCGGCTTTCATCTGATGGATTAGATGCCGGTAGCCCTGGCAATTTGGCAAGTATACGGTTTGCCTGGTCGATCACTGAATAATAACCGCGGTATGCCGCAATAACATCTCCGCCGGTAGTTCCATCAGCACTATACTGGTAGCGGAATGTAAGGGCGCCCTGGCCTGCGTTATCGTACCCAATCTTTGATTCATCGGTTACGAGTGCAGTTGAATACATCGTATTAAGATATGCGCCATATGCCCCGTAAACCGCATTGGCACCTAACTGGGCATCGGCTACAGAAGAAAATGCATTTACCTCGGTAAATCCATCTGTTGGTTTAAGATCCAACTGTTTCGAACAACCCGCCAGTAAACTGGTACCCAGGGCTGTGTATAAAATATATTTTACTATTTTCATCGTAATAATTTTTCAATTAATGATTTAGAAGGTAACATTTAATCCAACAGTTACAGCACGTGGATTCGGAAACTCACTCAGGTTAATATTGGTTGGTCCGGCCTCAGGATCCATTCCTCTCCATTTTGTCCAGATCGCTAAATTAGTGCCCTGAACATAAAATCTCATTTTTGAAATGAATTTTGTGCCAGATGTAACACTTGCGGGCATGGTATAGGATAAGGTAAGATCTCTCAATCTCAGAAAATCTGAAGGGTGGATCAACTTCGAAGAGAAGTTGGTACCTGCTATAGCCGGGTTCGGTGTCGTAGCGATATCACCCGCTTTCTTCCAGAAGTTCAGGTCCGATGACTGGTTGTATCCACCTGCCAGGAAGCCGATAGGATTCTCGACAAAGTATTCAAGGTTATCATATTTGAAACCACCGGTTTGCCAGCTGAAAAGTATCGACAGGTCAAAGGCTTTATAATGCACGCTTGAACCAAATCCACCTTTCCAGGGAGATTCCCATGTTCCATAATCCTGCACGGCATTGCTTGTGCTGTAAGTTGTGGTCAGTTTTCCGTTCAGATCATAATAAAGTGCGGAACCATTTGTTGGATCTACACCCGCCCATTTAACTTCATAATGTGCGCCCAATGGTTTCCCTGCACTGATCTTTCCGGTTCCTGATGCATAGTCAGGCACACCGCCGAGATCAAGGATTGTATTTTTATTATATGCAAACTTGGTATTTACGCTCCATATAAAATCTCTTCCTTTGATGATGTCATAACCAAGATCAACTTCGACACCCTTGTTCTGCAAAGTACCTGCATTGATCTGCTGTGAAGTAAGACCAATGGCCGAACCTTCGGCAGACAGTGTTTTTAATACGAAAAGGTTTTTGGTGCGTTTGTCGTAAACATCTACACTACCATACAACCTGTTACGGAACATAGAGAAATCCAGGCCGATATTTCCCTGGTATACAGTTTCCCATTTCAGATCAGGGTTACCCAGGCTGGTTGGCGTTTGGGTGGTGATTCCTGAATAGTTACCCGATGCGGCATAAGTTGCGAGGTAATAAAAATCCGAGAAAGGAAAGTTATCAGAGTTACCTGAACTACCATAGCTGGCCCTTAAGCGGAGATTATCAACCACCTTGCTGTTGGCAAGAAATTTTTCTTTTGAAATATTCCAGTTTGCAGCCACAGAATAGAAAGGGGCCCACCTGTTTACAGTTGGCAGCTTGGAAGATCCGTCATAACGGTAAGAACCCGTCAGGGAATATTTACTGTCAAAAGAATAAGTGGCAATACCTAAGACACCAACCGTAGAGTTTTGTGTTTTAGAACCGCCTGCTGCTGAGAACAACTGGTTAACTGCATCACCCTGCGTAATAGCGCTGGGCGTGTTCGGTGTTCTTGGATCAATACCATAACCAGTAAGGTTAAACCCTTTCTGCCATTGCTGGATCAATTCTCCGTATACACCTACATTCAGTTTGTGCCTTTGTGCAAATACTTTATTATAATTTACAGAAGGACGGATATCCGCCTGGAAATAACGTGCTGAGGATTCCTGTTGAAATCCAGCCAACGTTCTGATATCTGCTGTAGCGGCAGGTGTTCTTGAGAAAGCCACCCTGCTTCCGTATACAGAATTTTGTGTTTCGCGGAAATCACCACCAACAGTTGCGGCGGCCGTGATATCCTCAGTAATTTTATAGGAAACTGATAAGCCCAATACCGCTTTCAACTGATCATTATAGTTCTCATCATATCTTGTCAGATCCAGTTGATTGGCACCGGTAAAGCTTGCACCAACTCCGGTAGCATAATCAACGCCATTGGGCTTAAATACCCTTGCATACGGCGACTGTATGTTAACAGCAAGGAAAGGGTTACCGGTACTATTGGTTGTTGTACTCTGTTGAAAATTTCTTTTTACGTAAGCAAGGCTTGATTGAAACGAATAGCTGAATTTGTCATCAGCATAGTCAATATTTGTTCTTAATGACACACGTTTCATATCAGTTCTCGGCGTAGTACCTTCTTCACCATAATATTCAAGGCTGGAATAGATACGTGTTCTGCCGGTACCACCCGAAAGAGAGATCTGGTGATTGGTAAAATTTCCGTTACGGAACATATAATCTGCCCAGTTGGTATTGATGCCGCGGATAGAATCCAACAGCCTGTCTGCTGTTGCCTGGCCCGCTGTTCCTAATGTAGCATACCTTGGGTTAGTCTTTGAATAGAACCAGCCCGGTATGTTTGCTGTACCGCCACTTGGGGCAGCCAGTCTTCCATAATCTTCCTGTGCCTGCAATAATTCTGCAGTTGTCATTGGCCTGAAAGCAAAATCAGGTTTTGCTTTTTGACCATATTGTACGTTATACGACAGCTTTGCTTTTCCTGCTACCCCTTTCTTGGTGGTAACAACGATCACGCCTGCTGAACCCCTGGAACCATATAAAGAGGCTGCAGATGCATCTCTTAATACGTCAAGGCTTTCAAAATCGTTCGGATTCAGTCCCTGGAAAACGGCTGCCTCCACAGGAATACCATCGATCACATAAAGAGGATTACTACCACCAATGATAGAACCCTGTCCACGAATGATAATAGATGTAGCCTGACCCGGCTGGCCGCTACCTGTAATGGCCAAAAGACCCGGTACCTGGCCTTGTAACAATTGGTCAAAAGAACCGACCGGTTTATCGACAAGCGCTTTGGCTGTTACTGTTGAGCCGGCCCCTGTAAATTCTGATTTTTTCTGTTTGGTGATACCTGTAGATACAACCACATCCTCCAGACTAGAGGTACTGCTCTTCATATTTACAGCATAACTGTTCTCTTTACCAAGAGTAATTGTGCGGGAATCAAATCCTACATAAGAAACAGTTAGCGATTTTGCTGTTGGCGGTGCACTGATCGTAAAATCCCCGGCGGCATTGGTCAGCGTTCTTGCCGGGAAACCTGTAACCTGAACGGTAGCGCCTACAAGCGGACCACCCTCTCCTACCACTTTACCTGTAATTGTTCGATTCTGGGCCATTACCTGAAAACAAATCAGTAATGTGCAGAAGAACATTGACAATTTTCTCATAGTTTTTATTTTTTTTCGTTTCGGGGCTGCAAATTAGTTAAAGAAAGCTTAACCCGACACTCATTGACAGGGTTATGTTCATTTATGCTGCACTTTTTAATAAAATTCATGAAAATTCATGGTTTAAACATGAATTTCAGCCACTAAGGCCCGATTTTTTTACAATCTTATTACAATTGAGGAGAGACGGGCTGGCCCTGAGGGCGGCTTTTTATGGGCTGAACACTGAAAAACGAGCATCGAAACAGGACGATATCATACATCTAAATAAAATATATTCTATGTTTTACTTATGTTTTGAAAGTATCGATGCTTCTCAGGCCCCTTTTTTACGGGCGGAAGTACTCAGGATCAGTACCGGCAGCAATACCAGGTTGGTGATCGTGCCCACCACGAGCGTAAGCGAAGTGAGCCAGCCCAGCGCCTTGGTTCCCCCAAAATCGCTCAGGCAGAAAATTATAAAACCGGCGATCAGGACCAGCGATGTATAAATGATGCTGATACCCGTATGGCGGATCGTTTGTACCAGCGTTTGCGCTACCTGGTTATTATAATGCGGTAACTCCTGTTTATAGTTGACCAGGAACCGGATAGTCACATCAATGGCAATACCCAGGGCCACGCTGAAAATAAGTACAGTAGAAGGTTTTAAAGCTATGCCTACCCATCCCATCACACCGGCGGTTACTAATAAAGGAATAAGGTTCGGGATCAGTGAACAGACAAGTATTCTGAATGAACGAAAAAGATATAACATGCAAAGGGTGATCAGCAGGAAGGCCCAGAAAATACTTTCTTTTAATCCTTTGATGATAAAACCCGATCCTTCGAGAAAACTGATACTGCTGCCGGTGAAGGTTACATGATAAGAAGCCGTATCAAATAATTCATTCGCTTTCTGTTCAAAATCTTTTAGCAGGATGGGTAATTGCGCGCTACCCACATCCTTCATATTCACACTGATCCTTGCCATTTGCCGGGAGCTGTCCATAAAACTGTTCAGCAACCTGGTGATACCTTTTTTCGCTGCTGCTGTATCTGCTTTTACCTGGATATATGGCGCCATAAAAACAAGATCCGCTTCATTTGGAACGGTATAACTCATGCTGTCGCCATCGAAATAAGATTGCCTGGCAAATTTCAAAAACTCAACAAAAGAAAGCGGTTTGGCGGTTGCGGGATTGGCCGCGATATAAGCAGAAAATTCTTCAATTTTCGTAATGGGTTTACTATTACGGAAGAGCCCTTTTTTCTTTTTGGTATCGACTTCAATTTCCAATGGCATCACACCGCCGAAATTGGTTTCGAACCATTTGAGATCGGTATAGATCTTATCGTTCTTTGGAAGATCATCTACAATGAATCCCTCGCTTTTTATCCGGAAAATTCCTAGCACTGATAGTACTGTCACCAGCGCCGCAATTCCATATACCCATTTCGCATGATGAAAGGCCCATTTCTCGATCTTCAATAATAATTTTTCCAGGATTTTATTATTGAGATAACGTGTGTGTTTTTCCTTGGGCGGCGGCAGGTAGCTGAGCACGGCAGGAATAAATACCAGGGAGATCAGGAAAAGCGCCATGATATTGATACCGGCTACTGCGCCAAATTCTTTCAACAGGTCGCTATGTGTTAATGCAAACACGGCAAACCCAATGGCAGCGGCGATGTTACAGAACAATGTTACGATTCCCATGCGGCCCACCATAGTGATCAATGCTTTTTCTTTATCAGGTACATCGCGGTAAGCTGTGTGGTATTTGTTTAAGAAATAAATGCAGTTCGGGATCCCGATCACCACTACCAATGGTGGTATGAGTGCTGTTAAAAGTGTGATCTTATATCCCAGTAAAACAACAGTACCCAGGCTCCATACAACACCCATGCTCACCACCAGCAAACTCATAAAAGTGGCGCTTACCGACCGGAAAAAAATAAGTAAAGTAATTACAAGTAACACCAATGAACCTATAAGGAAGCGGCTCATTTCGTTTTTGATGCGGTTACCAATAGTGGTGCGTATAAAAGGAAGGCCGCTGTTGTGTACGGTAAGATTTGTTTGTTTTTCAAATACTTCAACTTCCTTCAGTATATCATTAATTAATCGTGTGCGGCTCTTGCTGTTGATGGTGTCTTTATCAACTGTAACGCCCATGATATAACTATGCGTTTGCGGGTTGTAGCAGAGATCGCGGTAAAAGGGAAGGTTTTCAAAAACGGCCCGGTCGCTGTCGAGCGATGCCTGCGAGGTGTACGGATAATGAAATATACGTTTGGTAAGTAACCGGTGATTGACACTATCATTCTGCAGGTTCATTACTTCCGGGATGCTCAGGATATCGGTGACCCCCGGTATCTTTTTCAATTGGGTATGTAATTCCCCAACTTTATTAAAAAAATCGATAGTGAAATAATGTTCTGTGTTGAGTCCGATCACCATGGTATTGCCATCGCCTCCGAATCGTTTCAGAAAGGCCTGGTAATCCTGGTATTTGGGATTATCGGTGGGGAGTGCCCTTGTAAAATCGTAACTCAACTGAACCTGCGATGCCTTCCATCCCATGAACCCCGTTGCCGCCAATAATATGAGCAATAAACCTAATCGATATTTTAAAATGAACCTACCTGCTTTATACCACATGCACTTTAATTAATACTACAAAGAAAGCAAATAAAACGGGACATAGAATTTCAGTTGAATAAACGCTTGAAAACCGTATTAACACTGAGTTTTGCTGCGCAGGCATCCGGCATGTTTGTTTGCGCGTATATTTAATTGTCCATTATCCAAAACCAAAAGCTGCTTAATCCAGCAGTCCCCCTATGAAAGCCAACAGGTATACATATCTGTTACCAATGCTTATATGCATATGCCTCGGTGTGCGATCAGGTGCACAGGGAGTATGCGCAAGCAGTGCATTGGTTCCTGTGTTTAGCGAAACATTTGGAACAAGTGCATTTTCCACAACCAAGACTACCACTCCAGCCGGTTTTACTACCAACTACGCTTTCAACGGTCTCACATCATTGGCCGACGGACAATATATGGTTACACCATTGGTGCAGAATTCGTTAAAGAATGACTGGGCCGTGGGTGGTGATCATACGGGTAATGCCAATGGGAACATGTACCTCATTAATGCAGGAAGGCCGGCATCTGGCCCTGTTGATCTTTTCTTTTCTAAACAGGTTGACAATCTTTGCCCGGGATCTGTGTATAGTTTCTCTGCATGGCTCTTAAATGCAAACACCACATCAAATACAGTAGGCATTTGCGGAGCCGGGATAGTATTACCCAAAGTAACCTTCAATATAAAAAATACTTCGGGGTTTATTTTACAAACCTATACAACGACCGATCTGCCGCTTACTCCCGACCGGGTTGGTGCACCTAACTGGCTGCAATATGGTTTCCAGTTCACCCTCCCTGCGGGAACCACTTCATTGATACTGGAGATGAGGGATTTTTATGGAGGGCAGGCTTCTTATTGCGGTAATGATCTCGCGATCGATGATATCCTGTTTTCGGCCTGCGCACCTACAGCTACGGCTGCATTTAGTACAGCATCAAGTATCTGTTCGGGTAGCTCTACCTCTATCAATTGTTCGCTTGTTAACAGCCCTTACAGCACTCCTGCCTACCAATGGCAGAAAAGTACCGATAACGGGGTTAACTGGAGCAATATCGGAACACCGGGAACTTCGGCATCAAGCTATTCTATTTCCAATGCGACGGCTACTGATGGCGCCGTTTACCGTGTGCTGGTTGGACCTGATGTAGCAAGTTTATCCAGTGCAACCTGTGTTACTTCTTCCAATTCGGTTACGCTTACCATATATGCACTGCCTTCGTTGAGTGTGGGAAGCAACAGCCCTGTATGTACGGGATCTAATCTCTCATTGAGTTCAACGCCAGCGGGAGGATTGGCGCCATATACCTATGCATGGAGCGGGCCATCATTCACATCAACTTCAGCCGCTCCCGTGATAACAAACGTTACTACGGCTGCGAATGCAGGTATGTATGTTTTAACAGTTACAGATTCGCATACCTGCAAGGCTACTGCTTCAACAAATGTTACGATTCCTGCTCTGCCTTCTACATCAAATGCAGGAGCGGACCAGGTATTATGCAATGTGAGTTCTGCTACCTTGAATGCAGTTGCTCCTGCATCAGGCACAGGATCATGGACTCAAGTAGGCGGGCCCAATACGGCTGTTTTTGTAAATGCGCTTTTAAGGAATA
>JAQBNJ010000333.1 GCA_028288645.1 Sediminibacterium sp. | reverse complement strand
AATGGTAAAATATTTTACGATGGCAGCTAACCTGTCCTGTGCCTGGTAATTCTTCTGAAATTCTGCATCGAGAAAATTGTATTCAAAAGGTTCTGTTGGATTTAATTTTTTCCATGTGGCTGTCATTTCACCAAGGAAGGAAGCAAAATTATTTGTGTTGGTATGTACCAGCAGGTAATTATAACCGGGCCTGCTCCGCAGAGTGAAACCATAAGGGGCGATCGGCAAATGAAGATCCTGGAAATGGAAATTTTTTACCACGCCTACTATTTCCAATGAATTATCCAATCCACCGCTTCCCATATATACTGATTGGCCTACAGCTTCCTGCGGACTTTTGAAACCAATCCTGGCGATCGCTTCTTCGTTCAATATAATTCCGCGTACAGTATCATTGGTGAATTCTTTAGAAAATAAACGCCCGGCAGCCAATTGAATGCCCAGTGTCTGTATAAGATTATTATCCACGCCATTAACCCTTAAGTTTTGTGCGTTGTCAACTGTCTGGCCTTCTTTGTATAAACCCCTGTCGCTGGGATTGAACAGACCGGGATAATAAGTAGAAGCTCCAACAGAAGCTACCCCAGGCATTTTATTTAATTCTGTTTTTAATGATTGATAGGTTGCTTTGGCTATTTCGGTGCGTAAAGGAATGATCATTTCCTGGTTCTTTGTAAAACCAAGATCTTTTGAACGCATGTATTGCATTTGTTTAGAGATCACGATCGATGAAATAATGAGTATTGCTGAGATCACGAACTGGAACACCACCAACCCTTTTCGCACGGATACTGCTGCCAATGAATTGGAAAATTTACTCTTGAGAATGCGCACGGGTTTAAAAGAAGATAAATAGAAAGCCGGATATATTCCCGCAAGAAACCCGGTAATGACGGATAAGATAAAAAAACCTGCGAGTATCAAACCATGTTCGTTGAAAGAAAGATATAGTTCCTTGCCCGATGCAGATGAGAAAGCAGGAAGCGCTAACAATGTAAATATGATCGCAAACACAAAAGCGATCATACTCATCAATAAAGATTCGCCAAGAAATTGTTTGATCAACGAACCTTTGTTTGCACCCAATACTTTCCTGATCCCAACTTCTGTTGATCGTTTGGATGAACGTGCAGTTGACAGGTTCATGAAATTGATACAGGCGATCAGCAAGGCAAAAATGGCGATCGATCCTAAAATATAGAGATAGGTCATGCTTCCGGGTGGCGTAACATTATCGGGTACTTTTGAACGTAGATGAAGATCGTTCAAGGGCATTAAGAATTGTTTTTTATAAAATCCCGCAGCTTTCAGATCATTACCCGCGTACTTTTCTATAAAGGCAGGAAATTTGTTTTCAAGCTGTTGTGCATTGGCACCTTTCTTCAGTTTGAAGTAAGTGTAATACATATTGTTAAAGGCGAGACTATTTGAACGTGCACTATAGCGTTCCATATCGCCACCTTTAAATGCAATAAAGAATCTTGCGGCGATATGTGATGGGGCAGAAGAGGGTTTGAATACACCTGTTACAGTTACATCACTTTCGCCATCGGTGCCGCTACTCACATGGATCACTTTGTTTAACGCAGGTTGCCTGCCAAATAATTTCACTGCAATCTCCTCATTCAAAACAATGGTACGTGGATTGTTTAATGCATTCGCAGGATTGCCTTCTATAAAATTGTAATTGAAAAAATGAAAAAATCCCGGATCTGTGAGATAGCCTTTTGTCTCATAAAATGAAACAGCCGCATTATTATTCTCATTGTATCGTAATAATGTTTTGTCTTCGGCAAATAAGCCCAGCAAACGCGTGGTTTCTTCGATCTCCGGAAACTCCTGCTGCATGGTTGATGCCATAAGTGCAGGTGTGTTAGGCGCCATTTTTTCTTCTTTCTGTCTCACGAAGGTTGTGCCCAACTGGTAAATACGATCAGCATCAGTATGTTGTTTATCATAACTGAGTTCATAATTCAGGTACAATGCGATCAATAAACAACAGGTTAGTCCTATGGATAATCCAAAAATGTTGATGAAAGAAAATGTCTTGTTCTTCATCAGGCTTCTCCAGGCGATCTTGAGATAGTTGCGTAACATATTCGTCGGCTTTAAATATTAGTTTGTGTCTTATGTTTATTAGTGGTTTGGCGTTTGGAGTTTGGTTTTTGGCGTTCTCAACCACAAACCCCAAACTCCAAACGCCAAACGGTTCTATTCCGTTCTTAAGCTCTTTACAGGATTCATCCACGCCGCTTTCAATGCCTGGAAACTCACCGTTACCAGTGCGATCAATATGGCGGCGAGACCGGCTATGACGAATACCCATAAGGATATATCTACCCGGTAGGCAAAATCCTGCAGCCATTTCTTCAACACGAACCAGGCAAGCGGCCATGCGATCAGGTTGGCGATCAATACCAGTTTGATAAAATCAATGGAAAGAAGAGATACAAGGCTCTGCACGGATGCGCCCATTACTTTCCGGATGCCTACTTCCTTGATTCTTTTTTCGGCCGAATGTGATGCGAGGCCGAACAATCCAAGACAGGAGATAATGATCGCCAATACCGCGAGGATGCCGATGATCTTGCTTACCTGTTCGTCCGCACGGTACACTTCGCGGAAATGATCATCGAGGAATTGGTATTCGAAGGGATGGTCATCAAATATTTTTTTCCAGGTTGATTGAATATAAGCAAGTGATTCAGCCGCTTTATCGCCATTTATTTTTACTGACATCTGGCTGAAGCGTCCATTAGTGATCATATTCAGCATGAACATGGTCTCGATCTTATAATGCAGTGAATTAAAATTGAAATCTTTGGCGATTCCAACGATCGTTCCTGCCGAATCGAAACCGAAATTTTTTCCTAGTAGCGATTCCTCTGTGCCTTTAGGATCATCTTTTAATAATTCTTTCGCCAATGTTTCATTGATGATATATTCTTTTGCGTCGGCTGATTTATCATGTGAAAAATTCCTTCCCTTTACCAAAGCAAGCTGATAGAGGTTTAGATAGTCAGGGTCAACGATCAACCGCGTAGAAGTCAGGTTGCGCATAGGTCCATTGCCTTTGAATTGAACGCCTGACTGATCGAGATGGCTTCCTAACTGGTCCTGTGCACCGGTTACACCTTTAATAAGCGAACTGGCAAGCAGGTCCTGTTTCAACACTTCAAATTTTGAGGAACTGATGCGGTCGAGCGGAACCGTTACAACCTGCTCGCGGCTAAAACCCGGATCAAGTTTGCGCATATAAGTCAGTTGCCGCACTACAAAAATGGTAGCGATGATGAGAAAGATGGCACTTGTGAATTGGCCGACCACCAAGATATTTCTCATCACGCTT
>JAQBNJ010000291.1 GCA_028288645.1 Sediminibacterium sp. | reverse complement strand
TATTACTATTATACGCACACTACGGGAAAAAATATCACCCTCTGGAAAACAACCAGCATCGCGGATTTGAATACTGCGGAAAAGAAAGTGGTGTTCACGCCTCCACCCAAGGGTCCTTACTCAAAAGAGTTGTGGGCGCCTGAAATTCATTTCATCCAAAACAAATGGTATATCTATTTTGCTGCCGATAGCGGTAATAATAACCAGCACCGTTTATGGGTATTGGAAAACGGTTCGCGTGATCCCTTACAAGGCGAATGGATCATGAAAGGAAAATTAACTACACCAGATGATAAATGGGCCATCGACGGATCGGTGTTTGAGAACAAAGGTCAACTCTATTGTATCTGGTCGGGATGGGAGGGCGATGTAAATGGGGAGCAGGATATCTATATCGCAAAAATGAAAAACCCCTGGACGATAGAAGGGAAACGCGCAAGGATCTCAGCACCTGAACTCGATTGGGAAATGCATGGCGACCTGCATGATGCAAATAATCCACCACATGTAAATGTGAATGAGGGACCGGAAGTATTGCGACATGATGATCAATTATTTCTTATTTATTCGGCAAGCGGCTGCTGGACGGAATATTATGCGTTGGGTATGTTGCGCACATCCATAAACAGTGATTTGATGGATCCGCGCTCATGGAAAAAATCAACACAACCGGTCTTTAAACAATCTCCGGAAAATAAAGTGTATGCACCGGGGCATAATTCATTCTTCAAATCACCCGATGGAAAAGAAGACTGGATTTTGTATCACGCAAATAGTTTACCCGGACAAGGTTGCGGCGGTTTCCGAACACCACGTGCACAGAAATTTAGCTGGAATGCAGAAGGGTTTCCTGTGTTTGGTGTGCCGGTGAGTGAGAAAACTGTATTAACGGTTCCTTCGAAATAATAGGAATAACTTGTAATAGCTCTGCACTAGAGAAAAATAAATCAGCACCACATGAGAATCATTTCGTTTTGCCTGTTCAGTTTTTTTTCAGCCTGTAGTTTTGCACAGGTCTCTAAAGCGCCGGCTTACCCCTTGATCACGCATGATCCGTATTTCAGTGTGTGGTCATTCACAGATCAATTGAATACTTCTTCTACCAAACACTGGACGGGTGCGGATCAATCCTTGCTGGGAATAATAAAGGTGGATGATAAACTATATCGTTTTCTCGGCAGCGAAGAAAAAGTTTACGAAACGGTTTTACCTGCAGCAGATGAACAAGCCTATCAATGCAAATTCACAGAAACAGAACCTGCTGAAGGATGGATGAATAAAAACTTTAACGATGTCCAATGGAAAACAGGAGCAGCGCCATTCGGTTCAAGCAAGAGCCGTTCAAAAACATTATGGACAAGCAAGAATATCTGGATGAGAAGATCTTTTGTTTTGAATGATCTTAACATCAACAAACTTTTTTTAAAACTGCACCACGATGATAATGTAGAAGTGTATCTCAATGGCTCGCTTGTGTATACCTGTAATTGCTGGAACGGTAAACCGCAATTGTTTGAGCTGACCGATGAGATGAAAAGCAAACTTGTCAAAGGAGAAAACATCATCGCGATCCATTGTGCCAATACCGCCGGTGGCGCATGGCTGGATGTGGGACTGGCTAATGAACCTAAACCAAAAATCAGCGTTGAGATTCTGAACGCAGTGCAAAAAAGCGTTGAGGTAAAAGCTACGCAAACAGTATATCAATTTACCTGTGGCGGTGTTGATATGAAGCTAAGCTTCACATCGCCATTGATCATGAATGATCTTGACCTGCTTTCACGGCCTGTGTCTTACATATCTTTCACGGTCCATTCAAATGACGCGAAATCACATGATGCGCAATTGTATGTGGGCGTGTCAACCAATCTTGCTGTAAACAATTCTTCACAAGTTGTTGTTGCCGGTAAAGCCAACATTAATGGATTATCAATGTTGAAGGCCGGTACCAAAGAACAACCAATGCTTGAGAAGAAGGGAGATGACCTGCGCATTGACTGGGGTTATTTATATGTTGTGGTTCCCAACGCGATGAATGCAGTGCAGAACATTACACCTGCGGCAGATTACCAGGAAGCTTTTTCTTTCAAACAATCCGCGAAGATCGATTACGAAGGAAGGCAATTTGCTTTGAATACGTTTTTCCAGTTAGGAAAAGTATCTGCGCAACCGCAGGAAAAAATGATGATGATCGGGTATGATGATATGTATGCTGTACAATATTTTGAGCAAAACCTCAAAGCATGGTGGAAACAACCTGCACGCTCAAACATCGAATATGAATTTACCAACGCCGCAAAAGATTACCGGAAAATAATGAAGCAATGCGATTCGGTAAATAAACGGGTGTATAACGATGCGTTGAAAGCCGGTGGCGAAGCCTATGCTAAATTGTGTGTGCTGGGTTACCGGCAGTCGATATCGGCGCATAAATTATTACATAGTCCTTCGGGAGAGATATTGTTTCTCTCGAAAGAAAATTTCAGTAATGGATCCATTAATACGGTGGATGTAACCTATCCATCTGCGCCGTTGTTCCTTGCCTATAATCCTGATCTCTTAAAAGGCATGCTCAATGGAATATTTTATTATAGCGAAAGTGGTAAATGGACAAAACCTTTTGCTGCGCATGACCTCGGAACATATCCTTTAGCCAATGGACAAACTTATGGAGAAGATATGCCGGTAGAAGAATGCGGCAATATGCTCATTCTCACAGCAGCCATCGCCAAAACGGAAAAGAATGCTCAGTACGCGGAGAAACATTGGCAAACATTAACCACCTGGGCGGAGTATTTAAGTAAAGAGGGATTTGATCCTTCCAATCAATTATGCACGGATGATTTTGCGGGCCACCTCGCGCGCAATGCCAATCTCTCCGTAAAAGCGATCGTTGGGTTAGGTGGATATGCCATGCTTGCGCAAATGTTAGGCAAAAAAGATATTG
>JAQBNJ010000278.1 GCA_028288645.1 Sediminibacterium sp. | reverse complement strand
CGTTCTTTGCAACGGTTAAACAATACCCCCTGAACAAGAAACTAAAAATACTTCTCAACTATTTCGTCGGCCCGGTAGTGTTCGTGTGGCTTTCTTATTCCATTTACCAGCAAATACAAAGACAGGGTGATGTGCAACAGTCATGGCACCTGATCCGTGCGGCTTTTTCCGGCCCGCAATTAATAAAACTGCTATCAGTATTTGGGCTGATGTTTGTAAACTGGGGCATCGAAGCGCGTAAATGGCAGTTATTGGTAAGTTCTATCCAGGAAGTTTCTTTCGGAAGGGCATTTCGCGCCGTTTTTTCCGGGCAGGCGATCAGTTTTAATACGCCTAACCGTGTGGGTGAATCTGCCGGGCGCGCCATTTTTCTCGACGAAGGCAACCGTTTGCGCGGGATGGTTTTATCGACTGTGGGCAGTATGAGCCAGATCATCGTCACGTTTGTTATGGGACTGGCTGCATTATTATACCTGCGTTTACATATTCTGAGTGATGCCCACCGGGTAACGGGCTTATCTATTTTCTGGATTGATGGATTGATCTATGCGATCGCTATCGGGATCTTCCTGTTTATCATGCTTTACTTCCGTTTATCATGGCTCATCAAATTGCTCGAAAAAATACCTTTTATTGCGAAGTATAAATTTTTTGTAGAGAAACTGGAAGATCTTCACTGGAAAGAATTAACAGGAATTTTGATCCTTTCTTCCTTCCGGTACGTTGTATTTATGGTGCAATATGTGCTATTGCTCCAGGTGTTTGAGGTAAACATCGGCTGGCTGGAAGCGGCGAGCATGGTTTGTGTGATGCTTCTTGTGATGGCCATTGTACCAACGATCGCTTTGGCGGAATTGGGTTTCAGGGGTAAGATCAGCCTGCAGCTATTCGGATTGTTGAGTTCAAATACCTTAGGCATCGTTGCAACGGCAGCGGGTATCTGGATCATAAACCTGATCATTCCGGCCATAGCCGGAAGTTTATTGATCCTGGGCGTTAGATTATTTAGAAATAAATCGACATAGGAATTGAAAAAAATTATTACTCTCTTTTTGGTGATTATAGCGCTTAGCTGGAAACCTGTTTCTACAGCCGATGAATTCTGCGGTATCCGTAACCTCGCTTTTGAGGACGGTGAAAATATCAGTTTTAATGTTTTTTACGCGGTCATGGGTATTTACATCAATGCCGGTACGGCCAACTTTACGGTTGCCCAGAAAGAGTTCAATAACAGGCCCGTTTACCATGTAGTAGGATCAGGTACCTCAAACAGCAGTTACGACTGGATCTTCAAAGTGCGGGATAAATATGAAAGTTATATAGACACTGCAACACTGAAACCATTGAAATTTGTGCGTGATATTAATGAAGGCGGGTTTAAAAAATATGAGAATATCACATTCAACCACCAGGCCAATACAGCTGTTACCACCGATGGTGTTTTTAAAATACCAGCCTGCATACAGGATGTATTGAGTTCTATTTATTATGCAAGGAATATCGACTTCAGTAAATACAAGGTCAACGATAAGATCCCTTTTACGATGTTCCTTGATAATGAAATATATAATCTCTATATCAAATACCTTGGCAAAGAAGACGTAAAAACAAAGTATGGAAAATTCCATGCTATCAAGTTCAAACCACTATTGGTAAAGGGAACCTTGTTTGATGGCGGAGAAAAAATGACCGTTTGGGTAAGCGACGATGCCAATCATATTCCTTTGCGGATAGAAAGCCCGATCGTAGTAGGAAGTGTAAAAGTTGATATGATGCAATACCGTAACCTGCGGTATCCTTTAAGTTCCATGATCAGCTTTAGATAAGAATTAAAATTAATAGTTAATAATAAAAGGGAGTGGCCCAATTATTAACTATTAACTATTAATTTTTAATTGACTGATTACTCCAGGTGTATTCTATTCAGTTTCGAATGCCGGTAGGCATACATACAGATGCTTACAATGATCAGTGTTGAAATAACAACTCCTGAAAATAGCCCGCCTAATAGCGACTGGTAATTTTTTTGTCCCAGGTAAGCTCCCAATACGACAGCGGCAGCAGAAGCAACGCCCGAAACGGCGGCAATCACTGCATTGGCTGTACGGTTGGAGATCTCGATGCGGGCATTACAATCGCCGCAATTGGTCACTGAAAAGTTGTTCAGTTGTACAAATTTCTTAAAGGGTATGCGGCCACCACAGCTTGGGCAGCAGGCAGTTTGGGTTTTGGACATTGGATATCGGTTTTGTGTTAAACAATTCCTGACCCGCTAAAAATACAATACATAAGCATGATAGAGCCCTTATAAAACACCGAATTTATACCGTTGAAAGCACGGAAAATACTATAGACAAAATTGATAATTCTTGTAGTGGAGAAGGGATTCTCTGCGTAAACCCTGCTTCTCTGCGGCTCAGCGGTGAATCGCAATCTCAATTCACCGCGGACTCGCTGAGGCAAAAGAGTTTATACAGAGGGCACTACAATTCTGATAATCGGAAGCAATCTTTGGGGCGGACACCTTTTTCCGTGGCCTGAACGGAGCAGCATTCATTCATTGCATCATGTTCAAAATAGAGGATATAATCTTTAGCCGCAGCTTCCTGTAAGAATGTTTTTTTCTCGGTAAGTGTAGTTAGGGGGAACATATCGTAGGCCATCACGTAAGGAAGCGGCATATGCGCAACGGAAGGCAGAAGGTCTGCCATATAAACGATTGTCCTGCTTTTGTAGCTGATCTGTGGTAACATCATCTTATCTGTGTGCCCGTTAACAAAACGAACGGAGATATTATCCGAGAATGATGTGCTGTTGAGCAAGCCGTTTGCATCCAGTCCTTTCCCGGGCACCTTAATAAATTGTAACTGGCCACTTTCTTTAATGGGTAAAATATTTTCTTTGAGGAAAGATGCTTTTTCCCTGTCGTTGGGAACGGTTGCCCATTGCCAGTGATCCTCGTTGCTCCAGTAAACGGCATTCTTAAATGCGGGAATTAATTTTTCGCCTTCTCTTACAATGCTTCCGCCACAGTGATCGAAATGAAGATGCGTTAGGAATACATCGGTAATATCATCCTTACTAAAACCATGCGCGGCCAATGATCTGTCGAGTGTATCATCACCATGTAAATAATAATGGCCAAAGAATTTTGCATCCTGTTTATCGCCCATGCCATTGTCAATTAAGATCAGGCGCTTGCCGTCTTCGATCAATAAGCAACGCAATGCCCAGGAACACATATTGTTCTCATCAGCCGGGTTTAATTTATTCCACATGCTTTTGGGAACAACGCCAAACATGGCGCCGCCATCTAATTTAAAAAAACCGGTATTGATTGCATAAAGTTTCATGTTTCACAGATCGTTTATTCAGGAATTTAATATAACACATAGTGCTATGGAAAAGCCTCTGTGTAACTCCGTGTTCTTTGTGTCTCTGTGGTGAAAAAATATCAAAGCGAAGGCTTCACCACAGAGACACAGAGAACACGGAGTTACACGGAGAGTATCTCAGCAAAAATAATCTCTTATATTTTATGAATGCTTTTTCTGACTCTTTAAAGCGAGGCTTAGCAAGATCAAACCGATCACAAAGAAAACCACCAGTGCCAGCACAGAATTTCTCTGCGAACCGGTAAGCTCATTGATATACCCAAAACTGAGCATGCCGATCACGATGGCGATCTTTTCAGTTACATCATAAAAACTAAAGAAAGAAGTCGTGTCTTTTGTTTCAGGCATCAGTTTGGCATAGGTGCTTCTGCTGAGCGATTGGATCCCGCCCATAACAAAGCCAACCAATACAGCCAATCCGTAAAATTCATTTACTCCATTCTCCGGTAGTAAATAGCCGATCACACACAAAACGATCCAGAAAAACACTGTTGCCATCAACGCTTTAAAGTTGCCGATCTTTCCCGATAATTTAGCGATCAGGTAAGAGCCCGGAATGGCCACCAATTGAATGATGAGGATGGCAACAATAAGATTGGTAGTAGGAATATGCAATTCACTTTTTCCATACAAAGTTGCTGCGAGCATTACCGTTTGCACACCCATGTTATAGAAAAAGAAAGCACCCAAATATCTTTTTAAAACGGGCATACTTTTTACCTGTAGCCATACTTTATTCAGTTCCCGGTAACCATGCGTGAACAGGCTGCCGCGGTCGCCTGTTTGTGCAATAGGTGTGCCTTTAGGCAAACGGCTCAATGAAAACTGGCCAAATCCCCACCACCATACACCTACCAGTAAAAAAGAGATCTGTGAAGCCTTGCCGGTAGTGATACCAAACAGGTCGGGTTTTAAAACAAACACGAAACAAATGATCTGCAATATCACGCTGCCGATATACCCCATAGCAAATCCCCTGGCGCTAACACGATCCTGGTCCTCAGGTGCGGCAATTTCAGGTAGATATGAATTATAAAAAACAAGGCTGCTCCAGAAACCTACACAGGCGATCACGAGGCATAACAATCCATACCCAAGATTGGTCTTATCAAAAAAATACATGGCACTGCAGGCGATGCTGCCCATGGTGCAGAAAAAGAACAGGAACTTTTTCTTATTGCCCTTATAATCTGCAATGGAAGAAAGCAAGGGCGACATAATAGCAACGATCAGGAAAGCAACCGCCAATGCATAATTGTATAAAGAGGTATTGGAGAACTCCCTTCCAAATAAATGAACCGTATCATTTGATGTAGCATCATTTCCATCACCGGTAACCGCTTCGTAATACGCAGGAAAAATAGTGGAAGTGATCACAAGATTGTACACACTGTTGGCCCAGTCATACATGGCCCAGCCGTTAATTACTTTTTTGGGAGCGGTTTGCATGGAAGAAGTTTTGGTCTCTTAAAGATAGCTTTTTCTTTTTGCCACACCCGCTCGCCTGAGCTTTGCGTGCGAGGACGACACAGATTAACACAGAATTGGACACTGTTTGTGTTATCACCGCAGGTCTTCGGAAGAGAACGAATAACCCTGGAAGGGTGACCTGTTTGTAGAAATATAGCGTGTATAAAATAAAAGCTCCGTAGGAGCGACCTGTAAATACAAACCACCTATGCAAACATTCGACCCACAATTACCAGCTTCATAATATTTACAGATCGCTCCTACGGAGCTGGTTACCTTCTAAATATCATTTCTACAAACAGGGCGCCCCTTTGGGGCTTGTAACGATCTTCCGAACACCAGTGGTGTTATCACCAATAACTTCCCGCCGATGGATATTTTATTCTGTGTTAATCTGTGTCGTCTGTGGCAAAAAAATTATTTTAAATAACCCGTCAATACCAAGACTAACAGCACAGTTCCAACGATCACCCTGTACCATCCAAACAATCTAAACCCATGCTTCTGCAAAAAGCCGATAAAGAATTTAATAGCGAGCATGGCTACGATAAAAGCGATAAGATTTCCCAATCCTAAAGCAATTAAATTTTCTTTGCTCTTTAAAAGCTCAGGGCTTTCTTTCCATGCTTTTAATAATTTATATCCTGTGGCAGCAGCCATGGTAGGCACGGCTAAGAAAAATGAAAATTCAGCAGCAAGATTGCGGGTAAGTTTTTGCTGCATACCACCAATGATGCTGGCTGCACTGCGACTGGTTCCCGGTATCATAGCCAGGCACTGCCAAACGCCGATCATAAAAGCCTTGGATAAACTGATGTTCTCTTCTTTTTCAACCGTGGGTTGTTTAAAAAGCGAATCGATAAATAACAATATGATACCGCCCACAAGCATCGTAACGGAAACCGTTAACGGGCTCTCCAGTAATGCATCAATTTTTTTAGAGAAGATAGCACCCAACGCCAAAGCAGGTATCACCGCAATGATGAGTTTGAAATAAAAATTCAAGCGGTTGAGTGAAAAGAATTTTTTCCAATACAAAACCACCACCGAAAGAATGGCGCCAAACTGTATGGCCACTTCAAATAATTTGGTAAAAGGATCAGCAGAAATATGCAGTATCGAACTGGCAATGATCATGTGGCCGGTGGAAGAAATGGGCAGGAACTCTGTAAGCCCTTCTACAACAGCAATTACAATGGTTTCAAAAATGGTCATAATCGTTAGTTTGATTACCCAACTCGGGGGTTGTTAAAGATAGTTGTAAAGATTCAAAAGAATGTTGAGATAAAAAAGGG
>JAQBNJ010000269.1 GCA_028288645.1 Sediminibacterium sp. | reverse complement strand
ACCTGCCTGCCTGCCAAAAAGATGATCCGACTGCCCAGCCGGTAATAGACCCGGTAATCACACCGGTTTCAGCCACTATTAATGGTACCTGGGAATTACGGAGTACCTACCTGAGTTGGGTAGGGTTGGCTAACTATGCACCAGGCAACGGCACGCGTTTTATATTCAACAATGGCGAGTATGAGTTTTTTGACAAGGGACAATTCGTTAGAAAAGGCATATACACGATCCAGGGCGATACCACCGTTGTACAAAATGTTTGTCTGGTGATAAAACCCGGCGCCTATCCCAACCGGATCATTTATGACAGCGGGTTTACCAAGTCCAAATCATTTTTCGAGCTAAAAGACGGCCAGCTATCTTTTATATCCGGTTGCTATGCTGTTGATGCGGGACATTCTGAAACCTATGCATTGATCAAATAGCATAATTTACCGGCTTATATGAAGTTTTTCGGCTGCCCGGTAAAATGGGTGCCAAAAAAGAAACAGAAGATGCTATCTTAATCAAATGCCACCTATACACCAAAAAAAACTCCATGCGCCGTCTAAGTTCTCTGCTGTTATCAGGCATTCTACTCCTGGCAGCCTGCAAAAAAGATGAAACGCCCGCCACACCCAGCCTTTTCAGGAAATGGCAGTGGGAATATAGCGGCTATGGCAATGCAAGCATGGCGGCCAGCAGGACAAATCCCTCAGCCAATACCACGGTGACGCTCACCCTAGGCACTGATAAAATGTATACTTTAGAAAAAAACGGGCAACAGGTATTACGTGATAGTTTCCATGTAGTGATTACTGGTAACCAGCAACAGTTACTGTTATCGCATTTTACACCGGTTGACCAGCTCAGTTTCTTTACCAGCAAGCCGTCGATCAATTTGAAGGATAACGGGTTGATACTGATAGATATTCTGGACATGGACAACTTCTACTCGCACTTTTTTAAATAAAAAACAAACAAGGCCCGCATCAACTGCAGGCTCACTCAACTATTGATACGCGGCATCTTTTTGCATTTCTGACGCTATAAAATTATTCTTTTGTTTCCTGCTTTCTGCTTCTTTCACTGATGCATATGCGTGTTTGTACCTTTACCGGTGCCGGATAAAAATAATTTAATCGGGTTGTCCTGATCCGGTCTTTTCAATTGATATAATACGTACACCAAATCATACATCATTAAAAACAAAAACAATGGACGAATTTATTTTGATCTTCAGGCATATGGATGGCACCAAAGTAGCTTCCCCTGAACAGATACAAGTGTGGATGAAACAAACCATGGACTGGGTAGGTGGTATCGCGGCACAAAACAAATTTGTATCGGGCACCGGCCTTTCCTTTGACGAACCGCGCGTGGCATGGCACAACAATGTAGTTACCAACGGCCCGTTCGGCGATATCAAAGAAACCATCGGCGGTTTCATTATCGTAAAAGCAGAATCGGTTGAAGAAGCCGTTGAGTTTGCCAAAGGAAGCCCCGTGCTGCAGGGTGAGGGAAATAGTGTGGAAGTAAGAAAGATCGCAAGGAAAAACTAATTAATAATTAAGAGTTAATAGTTAATAATTAGGGTGACCGAATTTCAAAAATTATTAACTATTAACTCTTAATTATTAACTTCTCACCCATGTCCGACACAGCCCTCATACCACGCCTGTTCAGAACCGAGTTCCGGAAAATTACTTCCGTATTGGTAAAGCTGCTGGGCATGCAGCATATTGATCTGGCCGAGGACATTGCCGGTGAAACATTTTTAACCGCACTGGAAACCTGGCCGTACAAAGGCGTTCCGGAAAATCCTACAGCGTGGCTGTACACGGTTGCAAAGAATAAAGCAAAAACTTATCTCACGCGTAACAGGATCTTTACTGATAAGATCGTTGGGCATTTGCAAAACGAATCAAGCCTTATCACTGAAATTGATATTGACCTTTCTGAACAGAACATCACAGACAGCCAGTTGCAAATGTTGTTTGCTGTTTGTCACCCTTCCATTTCAACCGAAGCACAAATCGGTTTAGCCCTTCGGGTTCTTTGCGGTTTTGGGATTGATGAGATCGCTAATGCTTTACTCACCAACAAAGAAACCATCAGCAAAAGATTGGTTCGTGCGAAAGAAAAACTTCGTGCTGAAGAAGTAAATATTGTTTTTCCCGCTATATCAGAAATTGATCATCGTTTGAAAACTGTGCTCACTACATTGTACCTTCTTTTTAATGAGGGATATTATTCCGAAAGCAGTGATGCTGTATTGAGAGAAGATCTTTGTCTCGAAGCCATGCGTCTCACTTACCTGCTCGTAGAAAATGAACACACGGATCAACCACCGGTAAATGCATTGCTTTCATTAATGTGTTTTCATGCCTCGCGGTTTGAAGCAAGAAAGAACGAGAATGGCGAGATCATTTTATACCAGGACCAGGATGAAACACTTTGGAATGAAGAACTGATCGCAAAAGGCGTTTACTTTTTACATAAAGCATCGCAGGGAAATATTCTTTCGCAATACCATATAGAAGCGAACATTGCTTACTGGCACACCATCAAAACCGATACAAAAGAGAAATGGGAAAATATTTTACAGCTCTTTAATCAATTGTTACAAATGGAATATTCTCCCATTGCCGCATTGAACCGTACCTATGCTTTTTCAAAAGTGCATGGAAAAGAAGCAGCGATAGCCCAGGCTGAAAAACTACAGTTGCATACCAACCAATATTATTTTACCCTGCTTGGTGAACTGTACACGGGCATCAACAACGACAAAGCAAAACAACACTTTGAAACAGCACTTTCATTGGCGAAATCTTTGGCCGAGAAACAGGTTATTCAAAAGAAACTTGGGAATATTGCATAAGTAACTATTCCATTATGCCAGCCTTACAAAAAACATTGCGTGTCTGTAAACAGGGCCACCGCTATTACAAAAGTAGCGACTGCCCCAGCTGCCCTGTTTGTGAGGCCCGGCGAAAACCGGCTGAAGGTTTTTTATCCGAACTCTCTGCACCGGCAAGGCGTGCATTGGAGAACAGCGGTATTACAACTTTGAAAAGGCTCGCAACATTTACTGAATCGGAAATCCTTTTATTGCATGGCATGGGGCCGGGTTCGATGCCCAAACTGAGAAATGCTTTAAAAAATGCAGGGCTGTTGTTTAAGGAATGACCTAAATAATTTCAATAAAAGAAAAACGAAGAAAAAAAGAGTCTACGAAATACAAAGACGCTTATTTCCTTCGTTTTTCTTCTATTGATCACCTTCATCCCGGCAAAGTCGACAGGGCCTAGGGAGTTTTCACAGAGAGATGTATATTAGCAGTATGCTTAGAAAAATCATCACGGCCCTTGCACTCCTGTTTGTGCAAACTGTTTTTAGCCAGGCTAATTTATACAACCCGTCTATTGATGTTCAGCATTATGAATTCAATATAAAAGTATCCGACAATAACGACAGCCTTTATGGCCGCGCCATCATCACGGTTCGCTTTACTGAAAAAACAAATACGGTTCGGTTTGATCTTGTTAGTATCAATGATACCGGCAGGGGGATGATCGTAACAGGTGTAAAAGAAAACAACCAAAATGTTGCATTCGTACACTCTCAGAACATGGTCAACATTGTTTCAAGTAAACTCACATCGGTTGATGAAATAAGAAAATTCGAGATCACCTACAAAGGCATCCCCGCAGATGGATTGATCTTCAGCAAAAACAAATTCAAACACCGCACCATTTTCGCCGATAACTGGCCCAACCGAGGGAAGAACTGGATCCCGTGCAAGGATCATTTATCTGATAAAGCAGGTGTTGATTTTATTGTTACAGCGCCTGATCATTACCAGGTGGTATCCAATGGAATTAAGGTAGAAGAGACCAATCTCCCAGACCAACTGCGCTTAACACATTGGAGAGAAGACGTTCCATTACCTACAAAAATAATGGTAGTAGGCATCGCAGATTTCGCCGTGGATTATCCCGGTGAAACCAATGGCATTCCTGTTTCGAGCTGGATCTTTCCGGAACAAAAGGAAAAAGGTTTTTACGATTATGCGCAGGCGCTTGACATACTTCCTTTCTACATAAAAAATGTAGGCCCGTATTCTTATAAAAAATTAGCCAATGTACAATCCAAAACCATTTTCGGCGGAATGGAAAATGCGGGCGCTATTTTTTATTCGGAATCAAGTGTGAGCGGCACACGTAAGTCCGAATCTTTGTTGGCTCACGAAATAGCTCACCAATGGTTTGGCGATGCGGCAACCGAGATCGATTGGCCACATCTTTGGTTGAGCGAGGGTTTTGCGACCGAAATGACACATCTCTACCTCGAAAGTAAATATGGCGTTGATACATTGATCAAAAGCCTGAAGAAAGACAGGACCACTGTTCTTGCATTCACTAAGAAAACGAAATTGCCGGTGGTAGACACCATTTCTAAAAATATGGAGCTGCTAAATACCAACTCTTACCAGAAAGGTGGATGGATCTTACAAATGCTCCGCAACCAGTTGGGTGATGTTGTTTTCTGGAAATCGGTACAACAATACTATGCTGCTTATCGTGGGAAGAATGCCTCTACAAAAGACCTGCAGAAAATATTTGAACAGGTATCCGGCAAGGATCTCCAGGCATTTTTTATACAATGGCTGTATACCGGAGAAAATCCAACACTGCTGGTCAACTGGTCATATGATGAAAATAAAAAAGAAGTTTCGCTAACGGTTACGCAACAAACAGCCAAACTGTTTGAGCTGCCATTGGAGATCGCTTTGGGCGATAAAACCTATACATTGAGCCTTTCAAAAAAAGAGCAACAGTTTTCTTTCCCGGTTAAGACCAAACCTTCAAAACCTGAGCTCGATCCCGGTTGCAAACTATTGTTTGAAGCGGTTGTAAAAGAAGAGACGAAATAACATCAAATCGTTATACAATTGCAAACGTTTGGTTTATACAAGCGTCAAACCGCGCCTTTTAACCAGTATTAAGAGGGAAGTCCTTTTAAAAGCCTATATTTAGTGAGTTCTGCGCCTGCCTGCAAACACCTTCCTAAGTCAATCGCTCTACACTCAACTACAAATTATGGTCTCCGCATATAAGCAGATCAGCTTTTTGCTTGTGCAAACCCGTTATACATGAACCCGAAAAAGAAGAAATTAAAAATAATTCCTACCTGGCCTTTTGTTGACAAGGATCCGGATATGCTGGCTGCCGGCAAGGAAAAAGCCACCAATGAAGAACTCAAAACCGCCAATGAAGAATTGATCGGCGGCAATGAAAAAATGCAGTTCCTGATCGAGGAACTGGAAGCGAGTAAAGAAGAATTGCTTACCAGCAATGAGGCATTGATCAGCCTCAACGATGAGGTTACAGAAGCGCAGGAGTATGCAGAATCCATTGTTGCTACTATTCGCGAGCCCTTGCTTGTACTCGACAAACACCTTCGGGTAAAAACTGCCAACAGTGCTTTTTATAAGACGTTTGATGTATCTAAAAAAGATACGGAGCATGTGCTGGTCTACGATCTTGGCAATAAACAATGGAATATTCCCGCCTTACGCACCCTACTGGAAGAAATATTACCGCAACAAACCGATTTTGTAGATTTTGAGGTCAAGCAAACTTTTTTGGGCATCGGTGAAAAGATACTCCTGCTAAATGCAAGGCGTATCGTGCAAAAAAACCAGGGGGAAGAGCTGATCCTGCTGGCGCTTCATGATGTGACAGAAATTAGAATGCGGAGGCTTGAATTACAGGAAAAGGAAAAAGCCCTTCAAAATAAGGACCTGCGTGAAAGAAAGGCTGAGAAGTTAAAATTGGAAAAGCTTGTTGCCGAAAGAACCAAAGAGCTTACAGTTCAGAATCACGAAAAGGAACAACGTGCTGCAGAACTCTTCATTGCAAACAATGAACTGGCTTTCCAGAATGATGAAAAAGAAAAACGCGCTGCAGAACTCTTCATTGCAAATACAGAGCTGGCCTTTCAAAATATAACAAAAGAAAAGCTTGCCGATGAGTTGATCATTGCCAACATTGAATTGGTTTATCAAAATACTGAAAAAGAAAAACGCGCGGCCGAATTGGTGATAGCCAATGAGGAACTGGCATTTCAGAATACAGAAAAAGAAAAAAGGGCAGCGGAGCTCATAGTTGCCAATAAAGAATTGGCTTTCCAAAATACCGAAAAAGAAAAAAGAGCAGCAGAACTCATCATTGCCAACAATGAACTCGCCTTTCAAAATAACGAAAAAGAAAAACGTGCGGCTGAACTCATTATTGCCAATAAAGAACTGCTTTTTCAAAATACAGAAAAAGAAAAAAGGGCAGCAGAACTCATTATTGCCAACAAGGAGCTTGTTTTTCAAAATATAGAAAAAGAAAAACGTGCGGCTGAATTGATCATTGCCAACAATGAACTTGCCTTCCAGAATAAAGAGAAAGAAAAACGCGCGGCTGAGCTCATTATCGCCAATAAAGAGCTTGTATTTCAGAACACCGAAAAAGAAAAACGCGCGGCAGAGTTAACCATCGTAAACACAACATTGGCGCTTCATAATGAAGCCAAGGAAAAACAGGCTGCAGAACTGATCATTGCTAACAAGGAACTCCTTGCATTTGCTTATATATCAAGCCATGACCTGCAGGAGCCACTACGTAAAATACAAACTTTTGCAGGGTACCTGCTGCAAAAAGAATACACGGTCCTCACTGACTCCGGTAAAAAATATTTAGACAAGATCCACGCAGCAGCCTGCCGCATGCGCACACTGATCGATGATCTGCTGGCCTATTCGCGTACCAATATCACCGAACGGATGTTGGAAAAAGATGGTCTGCTGGCTATCATTGAAGAGGTAAGAAATGATCTTGCAGAAACAATTTTTGAGAAAAAAGCCACCATTAAAACCGGTAAACTCGATGAAGCTTTTATCAATCATTCGCAATTCCGGCAGGTGATGAATAACCTTATTGCCAATGCGCTTAAGTTCTCCAAACCGGGTATACCGCCACTCATCACCATTAACAGTAAACTCGGATCGGGTACACTGTTCCAGAAAAAAGACCCCTGCCTGCAAACAAATGCTTTGTTGCCTGAAAAAAGCTATTGCCATATCAGTTTTGCGGACAACGGGATAGGGTTTAACCCCTTGTATAAAGACAAGATCTTTGAGGTATTTCAGCGCCTGAATGGCAAAGAGGAATACGCAGGCACAGGTATTGGTTTAGCTATTGTGAAAAAGATCATTGAGAACCATAATGGCACCATATCCGCCAAAGGGGAACTTAACAAAGGCGCCACTTTTGATATTTATATTCCCGCAGCATAATTCCGTTACTGTCACGGAACTGTAACACAACCATCACCTACTCAATACATATGCAATAAGTTACGATTGTTTGCTTTCATTTTATTAACACACACTCATCGATTACAATAGCAGGTACCGTTTATATTTCGTATATTTAATAGTTCTGCGCCTGCCTGCACTCACACCTTCACAAAGACAAACGCGCTACAACTTCGATAGCCAAGCCAACAATTAATAAGTATTGAGCTGCCTGGTCTATTGAACAAGTCCTAAAACGAACCGACATGATTGAGAGAGAGCTGATGATATTACTCGCGGACGATGATGCAGATGACTGTCTTCTTTTTAAAGAAGCATTGGATGAATTGTCTGTTCCCGTACGGCTTACTACTGTTCATAACGGAGAACAGCTGATGCTATTGCTCAATAAGAATGAAATGCAACACGATATACTTTTTCTTGACCTGAACATGCCCCGTAAAAATGGTTTTGACTGTCTCTCAGAGATCAGGCAAAATAAAAAACTGGATGGCCTTGCTGTAATTCCTATCTCAACGTCGTTTGAGCTGGAAATGGTAAACCTTCTTTATAAGAATGGGGCACAACATTATATCCGTAAACCAAATGAGTTCTCGCAACTGAAGCACCTGATACAAGATGGAATAACAATTGTTGCAGAAACACATACGGCACAAGCATTGAAAGAGGGGTTTGTGCTGCTGGGGGAGAGTTAAAACATGAAAACAGATAAGGGAAGTCCACCCGTACTTTCATCCAATATATTTCCAGTTGTTGGCATAGGGGCATCTGCGGGTGGCCTTGACGCCTTTAAAAAATTACTGAAAGCCATACCCGAAGATTCGGGAATGGCCTTTGTGCTTGTTCAACACCTTGATCCCAATCATGAGAGCATACTTCCTGAGTTGCTGCAAAAAGTTACTAAAATACCGGTACAGGAAATTTCAGATGATATAAAGGTCCTGCCGGATCATATCTATATCATTCCGAGTAATAAAATGTTGCTGGCAACAGATGGTGTTTTACAACTCAGTCCCCGCCCTGCAAAAAACAAGAACGAGCGTAACCTGCCCATTGACCTTTTTTTTACTTCACTTGCGGAGGTGCATCAGTCGCAAGCTATTGTCATAATCTTATCGGGCACCGCATCAGACGGAACAAAAGGGTTGAAAGCTATCAAAGACTATGGTGGTATCACTTTTGCGCAGGATGAGGCTTCGGCGGCATTCCAGGAAATGCCCCACAATGCAGTGCAGGCCGGCGTTGTTGATTTTATTCTTCCGCCGGGTGAGATACCGGCAAAACTTCTCGAAATAAAACAACAGATCGACCGTGGCGAAATGGAAATGCAAAATGTTCCCGGGTTGGAAGAAGATGTTTTTAAAAAGATCCTTTCCCTTTTGCGCATCCGCAAGGGAACTGATTTTACCTATTACAAACAGACAACTATCCGCAGGCGCATCTTCCGGAGAATGCTGCTGAATAAAAATGATTCAGTTGTTGACTATCTTTCTTACCTGCGAAAAAACAAACCCGAGCAGGATGCTTTATACCAGGATCTCTTAATTCCGGTAACTGCTTTCTTCCGCGATCATAAAGTATTTGATCATTTATGCGAATCTGTTTTCCCTCAATTGATCAAAAATAAAACAGCCGGTGAACCCATACGCGTATGGGTAGCGGCCTGCAGTACCGGTGAAGAAGCCTATTCCATTGCCATTTGCCTGAAAGAGTTCATGGGCGAGATTTCTGAAAAGGCGCAGGTTTTTGCTACTGATATAAGTGAACCGGCTATTGCAAAAGCAAGAAGCGGCATTTATAAAAAGAGTGATGTTGAAGGATTGTCTGCACAGCGGCTAAATGAATTTTTTATCAAAACAGGCGAGAACTACCAGGTATCAAAAGAGATCAGGGACATGTGTGTTTTTGCCGTGCATAATTTTTTGAAGGATCCTCCATTTGGCAGGATCGACCTCGTTAGTTGCCGCAATGTGCTTATTTACATGGAGCCTTACCTGCAAAGAAAAGCGCTCACTACTTTTCATTATGCGCTGCAGCCGAAAGGGGTTTTATTACTCGGCAGGTCAGAAACAACCGCCGGTGTACCTGAACTTTTTGCCGTTGCTGATAAGAACGATAAATTATTTTCCAGGAAAGATGTACCGGGTAGGTTCATGCATGTAGCGAGCCCGCGCATAGAACAGGGTTTACAGGGTCTCGCAGTTGATGCGAAACCGGAAAACCCTTATACCGATTTTCAAAAAACAGCCGACGAGATCATGTTGCGCAAATACACGCCCGCGGGCGTGGTGGTAAATGAGGCAATGGATATTGTGCATTTTCGCGGCGTTACAGGTACTTATCTTGAGCAGGCGCCTGGCAAACCCAGCCATAACTTATTAAAGATGGCAAAGATCGGTTTGTCATTTGAGCTTCGGAACATCTTACATAAAGTAAAGAAAGAGAATGCATCCGTTACAAAGGAGAACATCCCTTTACAGATAGATGGCAATACCCGTATGATCACTATTGAAGCGATTCCTTTGCCTAATATTGTTGAACCGCATTACCTCATCCTTTTTCATGATACTAATATTGCTGCAAATACGAGTCACTCAAATACGCGATCGAGGTCAAAAAAAGACGAGCACCTTCTCCACATTGAGCAATTGGAAAAAGAACTGATGCAGACCCGCGAAGACATGCGAAGCATTACCGAAGAACAGGAAGCAGCCAATGAAGAATTGCAAAGCGCAAACGAAGAACTCTTAAGCGGCAGTGAAGAACTGCAAAGCCTGAACGAAGAACTCGAAACCAGCAAAGAAGAATTACAAAGTACCAATGAAGAGCTCTCCAGTCTTAATGACCAGGTAAATGCGGCCCGCCATTATGCCGAATCTATTGTTGCCACCCTTCGCGAACCGGTGCTGGTGCTGGATAAGAACCTGCGCGTAAAAACAGCCAATGCCTCTTTTTATAAAAATTTTCATGTAAATGAGAAGGAAACAGAGGGCGCATTAATTTATGATCTTGGCAACAAGCAATGGAACATACCGCAACTGCGCATATTGCTGGAAGAGATCCTTCCGCAGAAAACGGTCATTACAGATTTTGAAGTAACGCATGTTTTTCCCGTGATCGGTGAGCGCGTGATTTTGTTGAACGTGAAGGAGCTGACCCGCGAAAAAACCGAAGAGAAATTGATACTCCTCGCCATTGAAGATATTACCGAACGAAGGCATCATCAATTAAAAGAAACAAATGCACAGAACAGGATCATCGAGATCCAGCACGAACATGGAAAGGAAATGGAGCAAAAAGTACAACTACGCACATCGGAGCTGAGCGACGCTAACGAATCGTTGTTTCAAAAAAATGATTCGCTTAAAAAAATGAATACAGAGCTGGAGTCTTTGACTTTTATATCCAGCCACGATCTGCAGGAGCCTTTGCGGAAAATACAAACCTTTGCAGACCGTATACTTGAAAAAGATTTTGCCGCATTATCTGATGCCGGCAAAGACTATTTTAACCGCATACAAAGCACTGCCAAACATATGCAAACGCTGATCGAGGACCTGCTTGCCTATTCGCGGACAAGTGTGATTGACCGGAAATTTGAAACCATAGATCTTGAAAAGATCCTGGACGAAGTAAAGCTTGACCTGGCAGAACGAATCCTTGAAAAGAAAGCAGTGATAACTACAGACAAACTCGATCATATCTTTATCAATCACTCCCAGTTCAGGCAGGTGATCAATAACCTGTTGATGAATGCATTGAAGTTTTCAAAACACAATGTGGCATCACATATCAGTATACAAAGTAGTATCGCTTTATCTGTAGATCTTCAGGACAAAAACCCGGCTTTGGGTTTTGGCCGGTTGTTACCGAAACAGTACTACTGCCATATCAGTATCTCAGACAACGGTATCGGCTTCGACCCTATATATGAAAACAAGATCTTCGAAGTATTCCAACGCCTGCACACCAAAGAAGAATATACGGGTACGGGCATCGGCCTCGCCATCGTAAAAAAGATCATCGATAACCATAACGGGTTCATCACCGCCAGGGGAGAATCAGGCAAGGGCGCTACGTTCGATATATATATACCCGCGGCATGATTTTTTTACAGAATTAACACCAACAGTTTTTCACGCCTGTAGGCTCTATGCTTTATGTATATCAAAATCCCATATGTAGCCAAAACCCCGTTTCCCCGGTCAATTTTTCACATAGATTCTGTATATTTAAAATTGTTTTAGAAATTATACACCGCGATGAGAGAGACCATTATACAACTTCTTCTTGCCGATGACGATATAGACGATTGCGACCTTTTTAAAGAGGCACTGGAAGAATTACAATTATCAACGGAGCTCAATATAGTTCACAACGGAGAGCACCTGATGCAATTGCTTGCGGACAACGCTGGAGCCTTGCCGAAAGTCCTTTTTCTCGACCTGAATATGCCCAAAAAAAACGGTTTTGAATGTCTTGCAGAGATCAAACAGGATGATGGCCTGAAGGATCTTCCTGTGATCATTTTTTCTACTTCTTTTGACCGTGATATTGTGAACCTGTTGTATGATAAAGGCGCACATTATTATATCAGCAAACCCAATGAATTTGATAAACTGAAATCAGTTATTCATAAAGCTTTATCTGCTGTTACAAAAGATGGCCATGAAAAAAATGGCCGCGAAAATTTTGTACTTCAGCCCTAAATATTTTTTTCATGACGCACCAAAAATCATCCAACAATCTGCAGTTCCTTTCAGGGGGCGGAGAGATGGGTGTGCTTACACGGGAAAAGGACTGGAGCAAAACACCGCTTGGCGATCCTGCAACATGGCCGCAAAGTTTACGCACTACGCTCAGCATAGTATTAAATTCAAAATTCCCCATGTTTCTTTGGTGGGGACCGGATTTGATTTGTTTTTACAATGATGCCTACCGGCCAAGTCTTGGAATAAATGGAAAGCATCCCTCTATCCTGGGGCTGCCGGCAGAGCAGGCATGGCCTGAAATATGGGAGGTGATCAAACCATTGATCGACCAGGTCCTTTCCGGCGGTGAAGCTACCTGGAGTGAAGACCAGCTCATCCCTATTTTCCGCAACGGGCATATAGAAGATGTTTACTGGACATTTAGTTATAGCCCGGTAAATGATGAATCAGGAAATATAGCCGGTGTATTGGTAACCTGTTCAGAGACCACTGAAAAAGTTAAGATGCTTGCCGAAGCCAAAGAAAGAGAGAACCAGCATCGCAAGGTTGCAGAAAAACTCAATATCGCCATCGATGCCAGCGGTCCCGGTACCTGGGAATGGGATATCCCTGCAGCCATAGAACTGGAAAAACAGGTACAGGAACGTACGAAAGAACTTATCCGTTTAAATGAATCGCTTGCAAAAAGCGAAGCGCGTTATCATTTAATGGTTGAAGAAGTAGAGGATTACGCGATCTTATATCTGAACCGTGAAGGCATTATCGAGAACTGGAACAAAGGCGCTGAAAAAATAAAAGGGTATACCGCTGAGGAGATCATCGGCAAAAGTTTTTCTGTTTTTTATCCTGAGCAGGAAAGAAAGGACAGGCTTCCTGAAACACTGTTACAACAGGCTGTAGAAAAAGGCAAAGCCATACACGAGGGCTGGCGCGTACGCAAAAATGGCACACGGTTCTGGGCCAGTGTTGCCATCACTGCCGTGCATGATGCCAAACATAACGTGATCGGCTTTTCAAAAGTTACACACGACCTCACGGAGAAAAAAGAAGCAGATGATAAGCTGAAAATAAATGCAGAGCAGCTGGAGCTAAAGAACAAGGAACTCGAAAAAATGAATTCAGAACTTCAATCATTTGCCTATGTATCCAGTCACGACCTGCAGGAACCTTTGCGGAAGATACAGTCCTTTGCATCAAGGATCCTGTCGAAAGAAATGCAAACCTTGTCTGATAACGGCAAAGATTATTTCAGGCGTATGCAGGAAGCTGCCGCCAGAATGCAGACATTGATACAGGATCTCCTCGCCTACTCACGCACTAACACCAAGGACCGCGTATTTGAAAATATTGATCTCGCCGATATTGTCCATGAAGTTAAAAGTGATATCAGGGAAACACATACCGAGAAAGAAGCAGTGATCGAGGTTGGAAAAATGTGCCAGGTTAATATCATTCCTTTTCAATTCAGGCAGTTGTTATACAACCTGATCGGCAATGCCATTAAATTTTCACGACCAGGTACCGTTCCGTATATCAGGATACATAGCGAAATGATCCGTGGTAATGCAGTAAAAAAAGTTTCTCTTTCTCCGCAGAAAACCTATTGTCATATCAGTATTGCTGACAATGGTATTGGCTTTGACCCTCAATACAGTGAGCGTATTTTTGAAGTGTTCCAGCGTCTTCACAGCCAGGAAGAATATAAAGGCACAGGTATAGGGCTTGCCATCTGCAAAAGAATTGTTGAAAATCATAACGGCATCATTACCGCTTCAGGTAAACCAAACAAGGGCGCCGAGTTTAACATTTATATTCCGGCTTTGTTATAAGTTTAGTAGATCTAAAAATTATACTGCGTAATTTTTTAACGGCTACCCGGTTATCTCGTCCCAATAAAAGAATATTTGTCCCTGCAAAGGATTAATATAAACGGAAGTATTCATGTAACAGGCTTAC
>JAQBNJ010000238.1 GCA_028288645.1 Sediminibacterium sp. | reverse complement strand
ATTCGAGATACCTTTACAAAAATGATCTCGCATAATCCGAGACACAGATTGCTTCGTGCCTCGCAATGACGCTCCCGACTCACGATCTTCCCTGCCACCACAATATCACCGCCCCCGTGATCAACATATACACTAACGCCAATGGTATTAATTTTTTCCAACCCAAATTCATCAACTGGTCATAGCGGAAACGCGGGATGGTCCAGCGGATCCACATAAATATGAAAATGAATATTACGATCTTGATCAGCAATGCCGCCACACCTAATACTGCTGCTAAGTTTGGCGCCAGTGTACTTTCATCGAGGAAAGGAATATCATAACCGCCAAAGAATATACAAGCCATAATGGCGCTGCTGATGATCATGTTCACATATTCAGCAAACAAATAAAAACCCAGTTTCATGGATGAATATTCCTGGTGATAACCGAAGTTCAATTCATTCTCAGCTTCCGGGAGATCGAATGGGGTACGGTTACACTCCGCCATGGCACAAATGAAAAATATGATAAAGCCCAGTGGCTGGTAAACCACGTTCCACAAATGTCCCGACATCTGTTGTTCCACAATTGTCTTCAAACTAAGAGACCCTGAGATCATCAACACGGCGATCAATGATAATCCCATCGCCAGTTCATAACTGATGGCCTGCGATGCGCCACGCAATGCGGCCATCAAAGAAAATTTATTATTCGATGCCCATCCGCCGATCATGATACCATATACACCCATACTCACCACACCAAATACATATAATATGCCGATATTGATGTCTGCTATCTGCAGATCTATCTTCCTGCCAAATAATTCCACATGACTGCTCCAGGGAATTACAGCGCTTGTCATCAATGCAGCGGTCATTGCCATTACAGGGCCCAGCACAAAAAGAAATTTACTGGCAGAATTTGGAATGATCTCTTCTTTCATGATCAGTTTCAATCCATCTGCAAACGGCTGGAACAAGCCAAAAGGGCCGGCACGGTTAGGGCCAGGCCTGTCCTGCAATATCGCGGCAACTTTACGTTCTGCGAATGTGGTATATAGCGCAATACCCAGGCTCGCAAAAATAATGATCGCGATCAACGACAGTTTTTCGATGAATAATATCCAGTCAATAGCGAGTAGTGTCATTTATTCAAAATCTTTTAAAAGTTCTTCAACAGCATTTTTTAGAGGTGGTATATTATTAATCACCGCTTTGTGTACCAATTTATAATCAATGCCAAAATATTCGTGGGTGATGATGTTCCTTATGCCCTTGATATTTGCCCAATCAATTTCCTTTCTTTTATTTTTTGTCTCATCAGTGATGTGTGCAACTGCTTCTCCGATCCAGGTTAAAAAACTACACACAGCAGCTCTCACTATAAAATCTTTGTCGAACTCATCTTCATCATACTGCCCCATCGCTTTTTCTATATCCACACAAAAATCCCTGATATGACGCAGTCTTTCTTTATCACCGATTTTACTTTTCATACATCAGCAGTTTATCCTTTTCTACATATGGCCTGATATATTTTGACAGCCCGCCATCACTAACCACATCAACAGACTTGTCTGTTTTTTGAGACAACTCGGCGTGCCATCCAAAGAAACTTAATCCAGGATTATTTGCATAATCAACTTCCACAAGAACATCAAGATCACTATTTTCATCTGCGTCCCCTCTTGCATAAGAACCAAATAACCAAACCTTCTTCACCGGCTTTCCGGCAAAGTATTCGCTGATTATTTTTTGTATCTGTTCTTTTGTAAGTATCACTATTAATCTTTGTTCGAATTAAAATCTGTTGAATGCGCCGGCCCTTCTATCAAACTAAGTTCAATATCAGGTTTGTTCACTTCACTCACCGAATGAATATCCAGCATTACTTTCGGATGCCTGCCACTGTGTACCGCTTCAAAAATTTCTGTTGGTTTATTCAATCCCACATTTCCCTGGTAATGTCCTGCTGATATTACCGATTGACGATTGATCATTCTTGGTCCTTCGATCACCCAGTCATTCGTATGTTTTTTATCAAAGCGGCAGGTGTTACAGATCCACGCAGGTTTGCCGTCTTCCAAACTTTCCACTTCACCCCATTCATCTTTTCTTGCAGTTACGCGGAACACTTCATCGCCGCGATTCCATAAAGTTACTTTACCGCTGCAGGTCGGGCAATTGCGGTGTGCATCCATCGGTTTTAAAAACCATACGCGGTTTTTAAAACGGAAGGTTCTGTCGGTTAATGCGCCTACCGGACAAACATCAATTACATTCCCGATAAAATCATTCTCCAAACTCTTCTCTATCATCGTTGCGATCTCTGAATGATCGCCCCTGTCTAAAATGCCGTGTTCTCTTTTATTCGTTAACTGGTCGGCCACATAAACACAACGGTAGCAAAGAATGCAGCGAGTCATGTGTAATTGTATGTAAGGGCCGATATCGTGTTTCTTAAATGTGCGGCGCTGAAATTCATAGCGCGTGCCTTCTTTACCATGATCATAACTCAGATCCTGCAGATGACACTCACCGGCCTGGTCACAGATAGGGCAATCGAGCGGGTGATTCAATAATAAAAATTCAACCACACCTGCACGTGCATCCAATACTTTCGGGCTGGTAATATTTTTTACTTCCATGCCATCCATCACGGTTGTTCTGCATGAAGCAACCAGTTTCGGCATCGGCCGCGGATCTTTTTCAGAACCTTTGCTAACCTCTACCAAACAGGTACGGCATTTACCCCCGCTGCCTTGCAACTTGCTATAGTAGCACATTGCGGGCGGGGCCACATCTCCACCGATCTTGCGCGCAGCATTTAAGATCGTTGTTCCGGATGGAACTTCGATGGTGATGTTGTCGATGGTGACCTTAAAAAGTTGTTGTTCAGCCATATTATTTTTTTTCACGCAAAGGCGCTAAGGAGCCAGGGCGCAAAGTTGATTGTTCACTTTTTGATATTCCATCAAAGGCTTTCTTTTTTATGCCTTTGCGTGAAACTATTTATACTGTTGCCGGAACATGTATCGCATCCGCATAATGCGCCAATCCATAATTCCTTTTCACTGCTTCATCAGGATGGAACACATGCCATTCAAATTCATCCCTGAAATGCCTGATGGCTGCTGCTACGGGCCAGGCCGCCGCATCACCCAATGGACAGATCGTATTTCCTTCTATCTTTCTTTGTATATCCCACAACAGATCAATATCGCTTAGTTTACCTGCGCCGTTTTCCAAACGTAATAATAATTTCTCCATCCATCCGGTTCCTTCGCGGCAGGGTGAACACTGGCCGCAGCTTTCATGGCGATAGAAGCGTGCAAATGTATAGGTATTCTTTACCACACATTGGTCCTCATCCAATACAATGAAACCGCCCGATCCCATCATAGAGCCTGTTGCAAAACCGCCATCACTCAAACTTTCATAGTTCATGTAACGCGTTTCGCCTTTGGCTGTTTTTAATAAAAGGTTCGCCGGTAAAATAGGAACAGATGATCCGCCGGGGATACATGCTTTCAAACGTTTGCCATTCGGAATTCCACCGCAATATTCATCGCTGTAAATAAATTCTTCTACAGAGATGGTCATATCGATCTCGTAAACACCGGGCTTATTAATATTACCGCAGGCCGACATCAATTTTGTTCCGGTAGATTTTCCTACGCCGATCTTTGCATATTCTTCGCCACCCATATTGATGATAGGAACAACGGCTGCTAATGTTTCTACATTGTTAACCACAGTAGGTCTCAACCAAACACCCTGTATGGCAGGGAATGGTGGTTTGATACGTGGGTTACCGCGTTTGCCCTCGAGTGATTCGATCAATGCAGTTTCTTCTCCGCAGATATAAGCGCCGGCACCACGGTGAACATAGATTTCACAATCAAAACCGCTTCCTAAAATATTCTTTCCAACAAAATTATGTGCGCGTGCTTCTTCAATGGCGTGTTCTAAAATATCAACGATCCAGGCATATTCGCCGCGGATATAAATATAGGTAGCGTTACTGCCAAGTGCAAAAGATGAAACGATCAATCCCTCGATCAACAGGTGCGGTAAGAATTCCATCAGGTACCTGTCTTTAAAAGTACCGGGCTCACTTTCATCTGCATTACAAACCAGGTGACGTGGTACACCTTCGGGTTTGGCAATAAAGCTCCATTTCATTCCCGCAGGAAACCCCGCTCCGCCACGGCCGCGTAAACCGCTTTTCTTTACTTCTTCAACAATAGCTTCCGGGCCCATTTTGATGGCTTTTTCTACGGCGCGGTAACCACCTTCCCGGCGGTACACATCATAGGTTCTGATGCCTTCAACATGTGCTTTGTCTAGTAATAATTTCTGACTCATATTTATTCTTAGAGCTGTTAGCTATTAGGTTTTAGGTTTTAGCAGAGGAACTTGCTAATAGCTAAAAGCTAATGCCTAACACCTTATTAATTATTCGCTGCCGCGTTCTTTCTGCATTCATCAATGATCGAATCCACTTTTTCTTTTGTCAGGTGCTCACGATATGTTTTACCTAACTGCATCATCGGTGCATAACCGCAGGCACCGAGGCATTCTACTGTTTTTAAAGTAAACATTCCATCCGGTGTTGTTTCTCCTGCTTTGATGCCGAGTTTATCTGTGATGTAGGCAATAATATTATCACAGCCATTCAACATACACGGGCCCGTCTGGCAAACTTCGAACATGTATTTGCCAACCGGTTTTAAATTGTACATGCTATAGAAAGTAGCCACTTCATACACTTCAATCGGGGCGATGTGTAACAGTTCTGCCACATAATCCATCGTCTCTGTACTTAACCAACCACCGAATGTATCCTGCGCTAAATGCAAAACAGGTAACAGCGCACTTTTCTGTTTCCCTTCCGGGTAATGAGAAACGAGCCTGTTGAACTCTGTTAATTGTGTATCGTTAAACTTCGCCATATAACACCCTCTAACCCCCTAAAGGGGGAATTAGTATTGTTTACTAAATATGTTTTCTACTTCTATTCATGTTATTTGCACTTTTCAACTCCCCCTTCAGGGGGCTGGGGGGTTACGCGTCCATCTCCCCCGCGATCAAATTCAAACTACTCATTGTAACAACCGCGTCACTCAACATTCCGCCTGTTACCAATTCAGCATAAGCCTGGTAATAAATAAAACAGGGCCTTCTGAAATGTAAACGGAATGGGGCCCGGCCGCCATCGCTTATTAAATAATAACCTACTTCACCATTTCCTCCTTCTACAGCTTTGTATACTTCTCCTTTCGGCATATCCACTTCGCCCATTATGATCTTGAAATGCCAGATCAATGCTTCCATCTTTGTGTACACATCCTGTTTTTCAGGCAAATAATATTCGGGAACATCGGCATGATACACTTCGGCTTCTTCTCCTTTAAACTCCTGTATCTTTCGATAAGCCTGTTGAATGATGCTCAAGCTCTGCCACATTTCTTCATTGCGAACGAGGAATCGGTCATAGTTGTCTCCGGCTGTTCCAACCGGTATGGTAAAATCAAAATCTTCGTAACTGCTGTAAGGTGTGTGCACACGAACATCGTAATCAACACCTGCTGCACGTAAGTTCGGCCCTGTAAAACCATAATTCAATGCCCGCTCTGCACTGATACCACCCGTACCGATGGTGCGCTCCATAAAAATGCGGTTGCGTGAGAACAGGTTCTCGAATTCTTTTAATACAGCAGGATATTCTTTTAAGAATTTCTCGAGTTTCGTGAACGCTGTATTAGTGAAATTCCTTTCAAAACCGCCAATACGCCCAATATTA
>JAQBNJ010000224.1 GCA_028288645.1 Sediminibacterium sp. | reverse complement strand
GTAAGCTGCCAAAAGTTCTTCTTTGTCATACCATATCTTATATTTCGTTGGTAGTAGGGAATTTACCAGTTGAATTAAATTTCCTACCTCACCCTGATAATAATTGGCAAGGGTTACAGATTTAGTTGAGTACCCTTTTTTACTGGTTACAGTTATTTCCAACCCATCATCGATGCATGGGTTTGCATATTCCTTTTCCAGTTTATCCAATCTTATTTTTTCTATTCGTTGAATGGTATCAGAAGGGCTAAGGTCTCTGACAAATAGCAGGCTATCTCTTGTTCCGGGAACGTAACTTTTTTGAAAAACGCTAAGTTGGTTATTTGTAACAATGGTTAACGTGCAACCCTCAACCACAAGCGTTTTTGTTGAAATCGATATTTCAAATGGCTTACTATTATTTTGAAATGAACTATTGTTCTCGCAGGCAAGAAACTGAACGAAAGCAAATAGAAAAAATAAACCCTTACCTGATTTCATTTTTGAAAAATTTGAATTGCGAATAACAACGGCAATCAGTCCTGCCATTTTTCTTCAATAAAAGAGAAACGAAGAAAATAAGCGTTCCCGAATTTCGGAGTCGCTTTTTTTCTTCGTTCATCTTTTATCGAAAACGTAATTACTAACTACTAATTATTTCGTCCCACTTGCCAACCCACCCTTCTTACTATCCACATTCACCGTATACTTTCCGCCACCCTGCACGATCCATTTAACGGTTACGGCCCCTAATCCAGGGATGTTTGGTACTTCAATGGTTTGCGGATTGTTCTTTTGTTCGGTGGTAAGATTCATATCCTTATTCTCGACGGTCATGGCCGCTACGATCTTACCCGTTGTTGTGAGCGTAATAAAATCCGGCCTTTCAATCTTGTTCTTTGAATCCTGGCTGCTGTGTGTTGGCATCATGCGCTCGTTGGCGATGATGGCGGTTACTTCTTTCAATCCATCGCCTAAATCTTTCTCAGTAATTTCCTGAACTTCTAATTTTGGTGTGGAATAACAATGGTAAATGCTGAATGCCATATTACGGTGTGCATCAGACTCAATTAAAAACCCTGGGTGCGCCCTTGTGAAATTCTTTTTGAAGCCGCCGATCTCAATTTTTCCATATTGCGGGTGGTTGAATTCTTTCCATGGCACAAACGCATCCTGCATTAATAAGTATCTGTCGAAACTGTAGGTTGGATTATCAAACTGGTCGCGGGTACCATCTTTCATATACATCAGGTAGGGTGTCCATAGTTCGTTTGAATAAGTGTAGATGCCTCTTCCTGCATAGAACCAATCCAGTTCTCCGCCATAAGCTGAATACAGGTCTTTGTAAACAACAAGGTATTTATAACCGGGTAACAGTTCCTCTCCTTTCTTACCGATGGCGTCGTATACGATAAGGTCCTGCGCGTTGTAGAGGCTGATATCCTCCGGGCCACCCGGCCCGCGAAGAATCATACCGCCTGCATTATGAAAAGATTGCGCTGCCGCGATATTCGGATGTTTGAAAACGAATTCCATCACGGCCCTGTTTTCCGGAAGCGAGAATGGATATTTATACGCGCCGCCCTGTATGTAATTCGGCTGCCATCCCCAACCCCAGTCGCGATTTGGATCATACTCACCTGCATAACCATCTTCGTTTACACGGCCATCGCCATCGTTGTCAATTCCCTCTCCGCCTAATATTTCATAATCACCTTTTTCATCAGCACCAACCTGTATCATATTCCGCGGATCTTTGGGATCGATCTTGTATCGTCCGTTTGGATTTTTCCTCCGCATCAACGTGATATTTCCATCCCCATCAAGGTCATCATACTTGTCCTCATTCACCAAACCGTCGCCATCATTATCTACAGGCTTCAAACCCGAACGTGGTGAACTGGCAGTATTGGGTTGATGAATATAGCTGTCGCGGCCATCGGGGTTAATGGTAGGTACAATGTAGAACACCTTGTCTTCCAATAATTCCTGTATAAATTTAGTATCAGCAAATGATTCTGTGAGGTACCACGCGGTGTACAAAGCAAACTCCGAACCCTGTATCTCATTCGAGTGAATATTTCCATCGATATACATACCGGGTTTGCGGTTTGGATCGCCACCCTTCTTATAATCGGTAATGGTGAGCAGCCATAGATCGCGGCCCTCGTATGATTTACCGATGGTTTCAAATTTGGCAAGGTTCGGATAAGCAGCAGCGATCTTTTTACAGATCTCGCCCAATCCTGCATGGTCGTAGTAACGGTTCCAGGTAACAGCAACTTTTGGATTAACCGGTGAACCCGCAGCTTTGAACATCTGTTCAGGCGTTTGCGCAAAAGCTGCTGTGCTTAGTGCAAATGCAGCGATGGCGGTAATGATATTGCGTTTCATAATTCTTTTTTTAGATGGTTAGAGTGTTAGGTCTACATTTTTTACGCCTGCAGTGGGGCAGCCAACTTCAACAGATACTTTGCCGCTGCCTTTGATCAGCCAGCTGAAAGATTGTGAAGCTGATGCTTCCAATGAATTCAACAGCGTGATCTTTCTTCCGCCTACGATCTCCTGTTTATCCATTTTTACGGCCACTTTTAATTTCTTTAAAAAATAACTGCGTTCGCCGAGCTTGCTATGTGTAGATAAGCCGCCTTTGTTGATCACATCTAAACTCACACGTGTTAGGCCATTGCTTAGTTTTTCTGTTTTTACATTGATCACATCAATTTCGGGTTGCTGGCCGGCAAGTTTTACTAAGAAATCTGTGTGTTTCTTAACAATATCCGCTGCCATTTTATA
>JAQBNJ010000212.1 GCA_028288645.1 Sediminibacterium sp. | reverse complement strand
CGTTGCCCCAGATATGGTTCAGCAGGTCGCGGCGGTCTATTACCTGGTCGCGGTGCTGGTAGAGGTATTTTAATAATTCGCTTTCGCGATAGGAGAGTTTTTTTTCTTCGCTGCCAATGGCCAATACCTGTTTGTTCAAATGGAACTGGTACTTGCCCATTGTCACCATATCACCAATAATGGTGAAGGGTTCGTCCTTTTTCAGCCGTAAAGCATTTTCAATACGCACGATCAGTTCTTCCATGCTGAAGGGTTTGCGGATATAATCATTGCCGCCTATTTTAAAACCATGCACCACGTCATCAGTTTGTGTTTTGGCTGTCAGGAAGATCAGCGGTACATCGTCATTCAATTTGCGGATATCTTCTGCCAGTTCAAAACCGCTTCTATTGGGCAGCATTACATCGAGCACACAGATATCAGGATTGCATTTTTCAAAAGAGCGGATAACATCGGCTCCATCGCTTTCCATGATCACTTCAAACCCCCTCAGTTCCAGGGTTTCTTTTACGATCTTGCCGAGAAACAATTCGTCTTCAACGTACAAAACTTTTATGCTCATGTAACAGGTAGTTTAATGGTAAATGTGCTTCCTTTTCCGGGTTCACTATCAACAGATATGGTTCCGTTATGACGCTTGATCACATGCGCCACGTAACTCAAACCCAAACCATAGCCTTTGATGTTGTGATGATTGCCGGTGGGCACACGAAAAAATTTATCGAATATTTTTGATCTGAAATCGGATGCAATACCAATGCCTTTATCTTCTACCTCCAACACGATCGTTTCTGTCTTATGCTGCAAACGGACATTGATCTCAGGATTCGCATTACTATATTTTAAGGCGTTATCAAGCAGGTTAAAGATCACACTGGTGATATGCAGCCTGTCTGCTGTTACTGTAAAATAATTTCCTTCTACCGAAAATTCAACCTTTGCATGGTGCGTATCGAACTGGAGTTTCATTGTGTTCAATACTTCTTCAGTTAATTGTTTCAGGTCGAATACTTCTTTCCTAAGTTCCAGTTCGCGGTTTTCGAATAAGGAAAGTTTCAGCACTTTGTCAACCAAAAGACTCAATCGTTGCAATTCTGAAGCCGATATATCCAGGTATTCTTTAGTTCGTTCAGGATTTTGAATAGCGCCAAAATTCCGGAGTGCTTCCACAGCTACACTTACGGTTGCCAATGGTGTTTTGAGTTCGTGCGTGATATTGCTGATGAAATCGTTTTTCATTTCCGTGAGCTTGCGTTGTGCTACAAGGTTACGATACAGGAAAAGAAAAGTAACAGAAGTAAATGCTACCAGGAACAATGAGAACAGGATCTGTAACGAAAGTTTTTTCAGCAAGAAAGTTGTTGGATTTACAAACACATCCTGGTACCAGAATTTTTGAGATAAGCCGATACCCCGCGGGCTGGTTACCAGTTTTGCGTTGCTAAGCGTGTCTTTCCAATGCAATGAATCACCTTTTCCTTTTTTAATATAGAAGTCCAGTTTGATCCCGGCCTTGTTTAATTCTTTTCGATAAGTAGAGTCCACATGGGCAACCGACAATGAATCATCCAGCCCCCTGGCATCTAATAACATTTCATAAATTTCTTTCTCAGGAGAAATACTCGTTGCTTTTACCGTGAAGGTTTCTTTACCGGAAGGAGAAGATCTTTTATTTACATAGAATCTTGGCACTCCTCCTGATGCGCCGGCAATAAAACCCATATTTGGCGCTACCATTCTTGTACCGGTTCCGGAAGCGCTATCGTGCGGCCTGTTAAAACTCACCATTACTTTCATACCGGATTGCATCCGGCGGAGTAATGCCGAATCCATCATTGGTGGTAATTTTACAACCTGGCGTTTGGCAAGTTCCTGCACAAGTTCAGGTGGCAATCCATCACTGCGTACCTGGATATGTGCTGAAGACGAAGTATAAGGACTGTCTGGTAAATTGAGGCTCTTCAATATTTTTTTTTCAAAATCCCTTACGGAATCTTCTTTAGAAGGACCACTCGTTTTCTTAATGGCCGCGGTTTTCTTTCTCAGGTCGTTCACCACGTTCATAGCAAAAAGATCACCCACCGGTTTTTTCCGGTTGAAGGTCGAGTCTCTTTTGATTCTTGTCAACTGAATATCATTGTATCGTGTTGCCTGTATATCGTATACCACATCGCGGAGGATGCCATTGGTATCTTTTTTCAAACTGAGCCATTCTTCCCTGTACAATTTATTGAGCCAATACGACTGGAACGCAACGATCAGCAGGATCGCGGAAGCCAGCAGTATGCGGGAAAGTTTGAGTTTGTTCTTCGGGCCCATTGTGTTACAAATATAAATTACCTTTTTACGGGCATTGGGTTTTATTAACCTTAATTAACCTTTGAGAAAGGCTGCTTAACACCCGTACAGAGTAGATTTGAACCCTAAAACCAACTACATGAAAAGAATACTTTTTACACTTACAGGAATTGTAAGTTTCTCTCTTTCACAGGCGCAGGTGAAAGAAGGTACTGTTTATTACGACCAGAAGACCAATATGCACAAAACCATACAGGATGAGCAGATGAAGGCGATGATACCTGAATTCCGTACTGCCAAGTACATGTTGCTTTTCAGCGATAGTGTATCTGTGTATAAAACCGTTCCGGAAGATGAAGCGCCCGATCCGTTTGCAGGAGGTGGGGGAAGAAGGATGGTGATGAACATTGGTGCTGGCTCAGGCGACCTGTATAAAAATCTTTCCCAGCTTAAATCAGTACAAACCTCAGAACTGGGTGGAAAGAATTTCCTGATCATTGACAGTATCCGCCAGCAACCCTGGAAACTCGGTACCGAAACAAAAACAATCCTGGGATATACCTGTCATAAAGCAACACGTAAAGTGATACAGCCAATCCGTACCATCATGAGAATGTCAATGGGTCCTGGTGGAAATCCCACAACAGATACTACCAATAAAGCAGCGGCGCCCCAAGGCAAAGAAGTAGAAGTAGTTGCCTGGTATGCAGACGCTATCATCAGCCCTGTTGGACCTGAAGCATACGGACAGTTACCTGGTGTTATTCTCCAGTTAGATGTTGATAACGGCACAGTGGTGTACACTGCTTCTGAAGTGAAAAAAACTGTTGACCAGAAAGAACTGAAAGAACCAAAGAAAGGTAAAGTAGTAACCCGCC
>JAQBNJ010000166.1 GCA_028288645.1 Sediminibacterium sp. | reverse complement strand
TATAACCAAACCTTGACCATTTACGATAAGTATTGATAGCAGCAGCCGTATCTTTTACCGCGAGATAACTTTCTGCGAGGTATTGAAATTCGGGGTTGACAAAATTCATTATGCGAATCTGCAAAGCGGTATCCTGCTGCAAAGCGGCCGAAAGGTTGGAGATGGCTTTTCGGTATTGACCCGTTTGAAATTGAACAATACCGAGATTATCTTTTCGCCTGTAATTGCCAACGCTTTCTTTCGTTGCTTCATCAAACAAACTATCTGCAAGGTTATAAATGAAAAGCGTTTTTTCGTAGCGCTTGTAAATGAAATGTGTATTGCCTATTTCATACAATGCCTTACACATGGCCGCAGTGCGCGGTAAGAGCGAATAGTTTTGTAACATTCCATTTTCTGCAGCGGTTACCATAAACTGTTCTTTGGAATCCCAGGCTGTTTTAAATGCGGGCGGAACAGGATTATTGGATAACCTGAGATAACGCAATACAGGCGCGTCCAGTATACCGGCAGGTACAACGCTGATATTGTTATTGCCAACATCAAGATATTGGATCCGGCAATCTTTCCAACCATCCACAGGCAGTGAATTAATATTACAGTACGACAGATCAAAACGTTCGGCAGGAGCCTGCATCCGAAACACTACGCGAAAGGCTGAGTCACCATCAAGCATTGTGTTATTCATCAACCATAAGGTCTTCAATTTTTTTAACCGGCTTAGAGAAGCGGGCAGGTACCGGAAACTATTTTGATGCACTACATTTTGACCGGCAGCCCTTGTAATAGATTGGCCTGAAATAAGATCAAGACTTGAAAGGTTTTGCAGGTTTCCCATGTCTGCAGGAAGTTCTTTTAAATTATTATTTGACAGGAACAGGGCATCCAGTTTTTCAAGTGAACAGATAGAAGCAGGGATTGCTACGAGTAAATTATTTTGAAGTGTCAGTGTTACCAGGTTCTTTAATTGGCCGATCGATGGATGCAGTTCAGCAATTGAATTGTGAGCAGCATCCAGTCTTGTCAATTGCTGTAGCATAGAAAAATCGCTGAACAAAGAGGTTAGCCGGTTATTGGAAAGGGTTAATTCTTCCAGCGTTTTTATGGAAGCAATCGATGCCGGTAAGTTACTGATATGATTATCTGCCAGTAATAATTTCCTGCATCTTTCTAATTTGCCAATACTTTCAGGAATTTCTTCCAGTTCGTTTTTGGTCAATTGCAACTCTTCTATGTTTTGCAATGATCCTATCTCATCAGAAATTACCCTGATGCGATTATAGGCAAGATCAACGGATTCTAATTTTTTAAGTTGATAAAAAGAGGCAGGCAATTCCGATAAATGATTACCCTGCAATGAAATTGACCGCAATTCTTTCAGCTGCCCTATCTCTTCCGGAAGGAAAGTGATTTTTCTTGATTCAAGTGTTAGTTTCTCCAGTTTTTTTAAACCCCCGATCGATGCCGGCAAAACCATACTATCACCTGCGCGGAGCCATAGTTCTGTGAATGCCGGGAGCCTGGAAAGAGTCACAAAAAAATTGTCCAGGTTTCTTATGTTCAAGCCAAAGGCAGTGAGTTTTTGCAAAGACTGTAAGTTGGCAAAAGATGCCGGCAATTCATCAAAGATGCAGTAGCTTAATTCAATTGAACGGAGTTTTGGCAGTTTACTTAGGGAAACAAATGCATCTGCATAATCCATTTTTGGATTCTGGCTGATGTTCAAATGCTCCAGGTTTTTAAACTCGGTGATCCACCCTGGTAACCTTGTTATGAATTCATTGTCATATAACGTTAAGGAATAGAGATTGGATAATTTTCTTAGCGCACCGGGCACTTCGGGAAAATAGGAAAGATTAACATCCAGCCGTTTCAAAGATGACAAGGCAGATAATTTCGTGAATATATCGTCCCAGTCATATGTTTTATAAAGCGAAAAAGCAATAGCCTCTAATTTTGGAAACAGGCCGATCTCAACCGGGAATTTTTTCTTCCCAAACAGGCTACGGTCTCTTGGCGGAAAAATGGGATATTCCGTGAATTCGATCGCCCTCAGCCCGGGAAGTTTAGAAAGCTTTGAAAGCGCCGCTGCAAGAACACTGTCTTTTGCAGAACTGATCCTTACCTGTGTAACCAAACTGAATTTAGAAAGATCATAATTATCTAACAGGCCCAAAGATTGCTCATCAATACTGAAAGAGGCTATTTTATACGGTTCCTTTTCGCGATCAATAAACTGGAAAGAATTCCACATACCGTTTTTCGGAAAGAAGTCTGCCAGGTTCTGTGCCTGTACATATACCAATGATCCGCTTAAAAAGAAAAATATAAAAAGCTTTTTAAACATAAGCAGGATTAACCGCGGGTAAGTTTTTTAAAGATGCTTTCCAGGCTTTGGGCCTCTGTTTGCAGAGATACGATGTTGAGATTATGTTCTACCGCGAGCGTTAACAATTGTTTGCGAACCGATTCGGGGTTGTGCGTTTCCAGTTTCCATTGGTCGTTTTCCAATTCTATTTTGGATATTTCTTTTACCTGTTCCAGCAGGCTTCTTTCAATATCTTCTTTAAAAGCAACCATTACCACATGTCGGTCTTTTTTGGTGCGCTGTAAATTGGCCAATGTATCATCTGCCACAATACTCCCTTTGTTGATGATGACCACACGATCGCAAATGGCTTCCACTTCCTGCAGGATATGCGAGGAGAAAAGAACGGTCTTGTTCTTCCCCTGCTGTTTGATCACGTTACGGATCTCGATGATCTGGTTGGGATCGAGGCCGCTCGTAGGCTCGTCCAATATCAATACTTCAGGATCATGGATCAATGCGGCTGCAAGCCCTACGCGTTGTTTATATCCTTTCGATAACTGGCCTATTTTCTTTTTTGATTCAACTGTTAGTCCGGTAAGTGCGATCACATTTTCGACCGCGGCTTTTTTATCATTTAGCTGATGGATACCTGCTACAAAATTCAGGTATTCGCGAACATACATTTCGGGGTACAAAGGATTAGCCTCGGGCAGGTATCCTATTTTTTTCTTTACGGCGATGGGATCTGCATTTACATCCAACCCACACACAACCGCTTTCCCGCTGTCTGCCTGTAAATAACCGGTGATGATCTTCATGGTAGTGCTCTTACCCGCACCATTCGGACCAAGAAAACCAACGATCTCCCCTTTGCCCACCTTGAAGGAAGCCTGGTTCACTGCTTTCTGTTCACCGTATTGTTTGAGTAATTGCGAGATCTCGATAGACATGAGGCAAAAATATGTTGAATGATAAATTCTAAATGTTAAATGAAGATGCTTTTTTATTCAAAATTGCACATTTACCATTCAAAAATTTTCAGTCGATCAACTCAGCTGACCGTTCGGGCAAATGATCATACTCCCCTTTCAACGCATACCAGCCGAATATCATCATACCAATCGCGATGGGAATGAAGACTACCACGAATACGCCCCATTGTATTTTGGTATCAATTACCGGCTTTTTTGCGATCTCAGCAGCCGCTGTCCTGATCAAATAAAATACAGCCACAGGGCCAAGTAATAACCAGATGATGCCTGCGAATCTTTTTAGTTGGTTCATTTTTTTTATTTTAAATGTTGAATGTTGAATTTTAAATGAGGGCATCGTTCCATTCAACATTTAAAATTCAACATTTAAAACAATCAATCGTCCACCTCCACATTTATTTTATTATTGATATACAAAGTACCTATCACCAAACAAACCGCTGCGATGATGATAGGATACATCAATCCTACTAATTTATCATTCGTATAGATCGTTGTTAACAATGTTGCAATGAATGGCGTTAATCCGCCAAACACACCGTTGCCGATATGATAAGGCAAAGACATAGATGTGTACCTGATCTTTGTCGGGAACAGCTCCACTAAAAACGCGGCGATCGGCCCGTATACCATCGTTACATAAAATATCATAACGAACACGATCAATACCATGTTCCAGTAACCGCCATTTCCAAGTTTCTTGATAATCTTTGGCGTAGGTGTTTTGAAATCAGAAAAATTTCCCTCCCGCACATAAACAATTTCTCCTTTTATCTCGGTTACAACAGAGCTATCCGTATAAAAATGTTTCGTGGTGTGCATTTTAACACTGTCATGAGAATATTTATTTATCGCCGTAGCCGTGGTGTTTACTTCCAGCCTGGAAAGGATCTCCTCTTTGTTTTTTTCGTTGGAAATAGAAACAAATTGGTTAAACAAAGGTTTATAAGTAACCACGGCGAGCAACATACCAATCAGCATGATCCACTTTCTGCCGATCTTATCACTCAAACTTCCAAACACAACAAAGAACGGCGTGGCAAATAAAATGGCCCAGATCAATATCGTTCGCGACTGATCAAAATCCACTTTACAAACATTCTCGATAAATGATTGCGCATAAAACTGTCCTGTATACCATACAACACCCTGTCCCATGGTAGCGCCAAACAAGGCAAGCAATACCATTTTCAAATTGGATCGATGCCCGAAACTTTCTTTCAATGGATTAACCGAACGTGTGCCTGCTGCTTTTAATTTTTCGAACAGCGGCGATTCTTTCATCTTTAAACGGATATAGATCGATACCACTACCAGCACAATAGAAACAAGAAAAGGAATACGCCATCCCCAGTCATTGAATTTTGCTATGGATTTTGCCTGGTCGGCATCTAAACTATGGCGGGTTAATAAGATCACACCCAATGAAACAAACAGACCCAATGTAGCAGTGGTCTGTATCCACGAAGTGAAAAAGCCCCTCCTGTTTGGCGGAGAATGTTCTGCAACATAGGTTGCCGCTCCGCCATATTCGCCACCCAACGCAAGCCCTTGTAATAAACGCAGCAACAAAACAAGAATCGGCGCCGCAAAACCAATGGATTCGTAACTCGGCACCAGGCCGATGGCAAAGGTTGAACCACCCATTAAAATAAGTGTAAGAAGAAACGTGTATTTACGGCCGATCAGGTCGCCAAGCCGGCCAAATACCAGTGCCCCAAACGGTCGCACGATAAAACCCGCCGCAAATGTGGCCAGCGTAGAAAGCAAAGCCGCTGTAGGATTGGTTTTGGGAAAGAATTGGTTGGCAAGCACCGTTGCCAGGCTGCCAAAAATGTAAAAATCATACCATTCGATCAGCGTACCGAGCGATGAGGCGCCAATGACTTTCCAGATACCTTTTGTTTCTTTCATAAGGATTATAATCTTTGTCAACTTACATCAAAGAAGGCAAATCTCCAATAATTAGTAATGAGTAATTAGCAATTAGTAATTGTAGAAGCCTCCGCAGTTAAAAATTACTAATTACTAATTACTAATTGCTAATTTGCCATTGTAAATAGAAGCACCCTATGTCCTACCCCTATCAAATAAAATCATTCGACGATTACAAAGAAAAATACAAACAAAGCATTACCGACCCTTCTGCATTCTGGAACGATGTGGCGCAACATTTTACCTGGCGCAAAAAATGGGATTCGGTGTTGGAATGGAACTTTACCGAACCAAAAATAGAATGGTTCAAAGGAGGCAAACTGAATATTACCGAGAATTGTTTAGACAGGCATATCGCCACACATGGCGACCAGCCCGCACTGATCTGGGAACCCAATGCACCCGATGAACACAGCCGCACGCTCACTTATAAAATATTACTGGAGAAAGTTTGCCAGTTCGCACATGTATTAAAAAACAATGGCGTAAAAAAAGGCGACCGCGTTTGTATCTACATGGGTATGATCCCCGAACTCGCTATTTCCGTATTGGCCTGTGCAAGGATCGGCGCGATACACAGCGTTGTTTTTGGTGGATTTTCTGCACAGAGTATTTCCGACAGGTTACAGGATGCACAGGCAGAATTTATTGTTACCTGTGACGGTGCTTATCGCGGCGCAAAAGATATCCCTTTGAAATCTGTGATCGATGATGCGTTGATCGGGAACAAAACGATCAAACGCGTGATCGTTTGTACAAGAACAAGAACGCCGGTGTCGATGATCAAAGGAAGGGATGTATGGTGGGAAGAAGAAATGAAACAGGTGGAGGAACAGGGATTGACTTTTATCGAGGCCGAAGAAATGGATGCGGAAGATCCATTGTTCATTTTATATACATCAGGATCAACAGGTAAACCCAAAGGCGTAGTACATACCTGCGGCGGGTATATGATCTGGGCGAATTACACGTTTGTAAACGTTTTCCAATACCAGACCGGGCAAATTCATTTTTGCACGGCAGATATCGGGTGGATCACGGGCCACACTTATATTGTTTACGGCCCGCTCAGTGCCGGCGCAACATCACTCATGTTTGAAGGTGTTCCTACCTGGCCCGATGCCGGCAGGTTCTGGAACATCATTGAGAAATACAAAGTGAATATTTTTTATACCGCACCAACCGCCATCCGCAGCCTGATGGGTTTTGGACTGGAACCTTTGCAGGGCAAGGACCTTTCCTCACTGAAGGTTTTAGGAACCGTAGGCGAACCCATTAATGAAGAAGCATGGCATTGGTATGATGAAAATGTAGGAAAGAAAAAATGCCCCGTAGTAGATACCTGGTGGCAAACTGAAACCGGTGGTACATTGATCAGTAATCTTGCAGGCATCACACCGGCCGTTCCAAGTTGGGCAACTTTACCTATGCCGGGTTTGCAAATGGTATTGGTTGATGAGAATGGCAAAGAGATCATTGCCGAAGGAGACGAAACGGTATCAGGTAATCTCTGCATTAAAGCGCCATGGCCGGGTATTTTGCGGACAACGTATGGTGATCATGAAAGATGCCGCACGAATTATTTTGCTACGTATGCAAACATGTATTTTACGGGTGATGGTGCATTGAGAGATAAGAATGGTTTTTACCGCATCACCGGGAGAGTGGATGATGTATTGAATGTAAGCGGCCACCGCATAGGTACAGCCGAGGTGGAAAATGCGATCAATATGCATGCAGGTGTTGTGGAGAGTGCGGTAGTTGGTTACCCGCATGATATAAAAGGGCAGGGAATTTATGCGTATGTGATCTATAACGGTTCTCATAACAGTGACCTGGCATTGGTTAGAAAAGATATCCTTCAAACTGTAACACGGATCATCGGTGCGATCGCGAAGCCTGATAAAATTCAATTCGTTAGCGGCCTTCCAAAAACAAGAAGCGGTAAGATCATGCGAAGGATCTTGCGGAAGATAGCGGAAGGTGAAACAGCTAATTTAGGTGATACATCCACATTGCTTGATCCGGGAGTGGTTGAAGAAATTAAGAACGGAAAATTATGATGAAAAAAATAATTTTAACTTCGATCGCCATTTTTTGCATACAATTTACCTATGCACAATACGGCTCTTTTGATACTTCCAAAACAGTACCGCCATTCAAAATATTCGACAACTTATATTATGTTGGCAATGATGGTGTAAGCGCCTACCTGCTGGTAACAGATAAAGGGATTGTTTTGATAGACGCGTTGTATGCAAATTATACAAACGATATTCCTGCGGCCTGCAAACAATTGGGGTTTGATGTAAAGGATATCAAATACATACTATGCACTCACGGCCATTTTGATCATTGCGAGGGTGCCGAAATCATACAAAAACTCAGCAAGGCGCACATCGGCATGACAGAACCCGACTGGCAAATGGCCGAGGGATCTGTAAAGGCTGATTATACAAGTGTGCATCCAAACATGAAACGGGATTGGGTGATACACGATGGAGATTCGCTTGTACTTGGTAAAACCACGCTTCATTTTTTTGAAACACCCGGGCACACACCAGGTGTGTTATCGATCGCCTTTCCCGTTCGGGATGACAACAAAGTGTACAATGCTTTTATGTTTGGTGGTGTGGGCTTGAATTTTGAAGGGGTAAAACGAACAGAAATGTACCTGGCAAGTGTTGACCGCATTATGGCCATGAAAGGAATAGACGTAAACATCTCCAATCATCCCGCCCCGGGAAAAATATTTGAGCGCGCTAAGTTGCTTTCACAACGAAAGCCCGGAGAATTGCATCCGTTCGTTGCTCCTAAACAATTTCAATCATGGATGGCCGAACTGAAAAAAGCCGCTTTGAAAAAACTGGATGATGAAAAAAAGAAGGTCGGTAAATAGTCTCGCTTACATCCATTTGGTTTCACGCAAAGGCGCAAAGGAGCAAAGGCGCAAAGATCTTATATACGTAATTCAAAATTGATCCATAGAATCTCGTCGGTGATTGTAAAGACGCAATCACGGCGTCCTCCTTGGCGCCTTTGCTCCTTAGCGCCTTTGCGTGAAATTCCCTCGCACATAAAAAACCCGCC
>JAQBNJ010000161.1 GCA_028288645.1 Sediminibacterium sp. | reverse complement strand
TTATTTTCCTGTAACAATGTAATTTTTAATGAATTTAACCCCTTACCTACAATATATCAACCGGCTCTTAAATATACACATTAGCTAGGCTTTAAATTGTGTCTTTATGCCTAGAATAAAATGGAAGTTTGGAAATTTAACCATTTTCGACAACGGTCCTAAATCCCTGTATAAGCAATTCATGGCTTGAGGTTAAAAGCAATTAATTGCTAATTAATGAATGCTATTAAAATAGCCACGTTTCAATCCGCCGCGAGAATCTCTACCAGTTTATGATTAATAAAATAAATGGTTCGCCCCTTCTTTTCCTGTAATAATATACCTGAATCTGATAGTTTCTTTAGCCACGTAGAAGCTGTTTGTCGATGTGCCAGTTGTTTATTTTCCAGTATTTCGATTTTTAAATATGGATGTGTAAACATAAGTTCAAGCAACTGGTGATTATAGGAAGATCCTAGTAATTCTTTCATAGATTGTTCATACTGATCTTTGAGTTCCAACATGCGCCTGATCTTTTGTGTTGTACTCTGGGCTGTTTCGATCATTCCGGAAAGGAAGTACATGATCCAGTCATTCCAGTTATTGGTTTCTGTAACTTGTTTGAGTAAAGCATAATATTCTGCTTTGTATTTTGAAATGTAGGAGCTTAAATATAGTACTGGCTGTGAGAGTAATCCCTGCTGAACCAGGTATAATACATTGAGGATTCGACCTGTTCTTCCATTACCGTCAATAAAGGGATGAATGGACTCAAATTGGTAATGTATGAGTGCCATTTTGATGAGTGGGTCTAATGGAGAGAGAGAAGGATCATTGATAAATTGTTCGAGTGTGCCTAATTTTTCCCGGATCACCTCTTCACAACAGGGCGGTGTATAAACGATTTCGCCCGCAATAGCATTCTTTAATGCGGTACCCGGTGTATTTCGGATTCCGGCATCGTTTTGTTTTATTTTTTGTACTATTTCAACAAGGGTGTTGGTTAGCAAAAGCCCTTTTTGTGCGTTCATTCTGTCAAGACCAGAATAAAGTGCTTCTCTGTAACTTAAAACCTCTTTGGCCGCCGGGTGGCCGGAAATTTCACCTGTAGCGGCCTTGTAGAGTTCATCATTGGTCGTTACAATGTTTTCAATAGCGGAGCTGTCTTTACTTTCTTGTAAGACAATAGCGTTTATCAATAGTTGAGGGTCCGGCATACTCTCACATAATCCGTTTAGTTCTCCTATGTATCGGGCCGCTTTTGCAAGATGCCGTAGAATCACGGGTGTTTCCAATTCAATGCCTTCCGGTGGAAGTGCCGGTAAATCATTGAATGGTTCGATAGGATTATTCCTTATTGGTGGTTTTTGATCCATTTTTCGTCATTAGGTTTTATTTGCGTTGAACACATCAACATATTTGATATAATATGTCGAAAATAATCACAAAATTCGACATTATATAAAATATATGTCGAAATATTAAATAAAATTCACCATAATAGCCTGGATTTATCATATTCAAAGCAGGCTAAGCGGCCAAGACCATAACAAGTTGTTACCAATATTATAATATCGTGTTGCGTCTAAATTATAATAACCTGTATTTGAACCCCGGGAATTTTGGCATTTCCTTGATTCGCGAATGTCGTGTAGCTAAGTTGGTTAGAGCACCAATCCGGGTAATCTACAAGCCCTGCTACGGCCCAGACGGGGATTTCATTTCCCGAACCTGTTTATTGCGAGTTCTATTGCGATAGTATAAAAACAAAAGGATCCTAATCGCTTAGAATCCTTTGCTGTAAAGAAGTGGGCCCACCTGGGCATGATCCAGGGACCCCCTGATTATGAGTCAGGTGCTCTAACCAACTGAGCTATAGGCCCGATCCCTCCCGGTTACCCGGGACGAAATACAAGGCGGCAAAAATAGAAAAATTAGCCACACTACAAAACAAAACATCTTCAGTTCGGGATCTTTATCATAAAACTGCCGGGCACAAACGGCCCGGCAGCTGAAAATTGGAACTTAACTATGTACATAATCAGCCGGCCGTTGATAGATCCGGCAAATAATTTTCAGGCAATACTGATTACCTGAGTGGCGGCTTTTTGGGTGCCGGTAATTTAGGTGTTGCTGGTTTGGGTAAGGGTTTACCCTCACCATTGATATCTTTTACGATCCCCTTGTTTCTGCGGTTGGCTTCGGCTACATGCTTTTCGTGCGCTTTTTTAAAGCGGAGATGCAACAGGTCGTTACCGCTCGATTTTACGTGGTTCACCTGCGCCTTCAATTCTTTTTCAGGCGGACGTTTTTCCTGCCCCATTGATGCGACACAGAACAGAGTGAGGCCAAGGAGACACGATACTAACTTTTTCATAATAGTTATTTTAATATACAATAGAGGCTATTGCCTGTTATACCTATACTAATATCATACCAGCAAATCGAACGGGCAAGCGGACTCCGTATAAATAGTTATCCTGTAGTCTTTTACAGGCCCAACCCATTCAAAATAATTCTTTATACAGGAAATCGGCAGCGGCCTGTCCCGCCTCGCGCCAGCGCTGTTTGGTGGCTGAGCCGGGGTCAAATATGGGGTTAAAATGTTTCTGCAACTCATGGGAATAGCCTTCGAATGCTTTTATTCCGTTTGGAATATGGAGTTCAGTTGCTTTTTTGTGGATGGAAATGCTTCCATACAAAGAAGTGTCTTTTCGGTCAATGGGAACCACTTTATCTTCTGTTCCATAGGCGCTGAAAACAGGAACTTTCGTGTTTTTTAACCAGTCGATATCATATAATCCTCCCCAAAAATTGATCACGGCGGAAATACCTGCTGAATTGTGTAGGGTTGAGAGTTGGTCAGCGCCAGGCATTTGTGCAGAAGCGGCCAATTCAGCATCACTGCTATAAACGGTTTGCAGGGCGATCATTCCTCCCGCAGAATTGCCGGCGAGAATGATGCGGGTGGTATCGATCCTTTACAATTCATGGTTCTTTTTAAAAAATGCAACCGCTTCTTTTACACTTTGCACCGCGCCGTAGCAGCTTTTTTTCAGTTCGATAAAATTGAACAGTGGATTTTTTTTACTCATGCGGTAGTTTAAAGCTACGCATACATACCCGCGTTGCGCAAATGTCTCGCTCCATAGTTTGATGCCTTTTGCATTCTTTGTTCCGAATTTGAAGCCACCACCATGCAGCCAGATGATCAGCGGCCTTTTTAATGTTGCATCAGACTTCGGTTCGTAAAAGTTGAAGAGATAATGCTTGTCTTTTGTGCCGGGATGTTCGCCGGTTGCATAAGAATTGTTTTTGGTGATAGTTACTTCCGGGAAGATTGCATCTTTATATTTTACAGGAAGCATGTTTTGGGCATGAGCTGTTGATTGGGAAAGGAAAAAATAAATGAGGATATGCCTTAACATGTAAGTGGATTAGAATAGTATATACGCAATAATCCGGCCAGCGGTTGGGTTTCACGCAAAGGCGCCAAGGGGCAAAGACGCAAAGGTTTTCTGACGAATATTGGCAGGTAAGTAAAAAGAATAAGCGATATAAGGACCGTGATGTGCCAAAGATACCGGGATGTTGAGTTGTTTTGTTCCGCTTATAATAATAGGGTATCCCGCTGCAGCTTTCTCTATCCGCAGTTGTTTACCGGGTAAAACAGTATGCAGTTTTTGTAAGAGAAGGGAACGTATCGCTTCAGACTGATGATCAGCGCTTGTATCATCAATGGAATCAAATCCCCAAAAAATATTTTCAAAGCTTTCATCTGCATTTACCACGGTTGTGATCATTTCGCGATAGATCTTTGACCGGAAATAATAAGTGTTCCCTTCAAAAACAAGGTTGCCGCTATAACATTTTTCATCTTTTGCAAGGCCCTCCCACTGTGTGCCTGCAGGTTCCGCGAATTGCCTGTTCACAGGAATAGCAATATGGGCGATCTCAATGCGCGATGGCGAGAAAATAAGATCCGGTTGATTTCTCTTCAGGTATTTGTATGCCGATTCTTTTACGGACCAGCACAACCACAAAAAATATCTAAACTCCATTCCCGCTAAAGAAGAATGGCAGTAGTATTTTTTTTCTGACTCCGAAAGTATTTTGGAATAAAACCGGCTATCGTTGCTGCGTTGTTTATCCGTAAGATCCAGCGCTATGATATCATTGCCGGCGCTTTGCATTTCAGGCGTTTACTTTTTCAGCGATCACGTTGATGCAGTCGCGCACCGTCATCATTTTTTCCGCTGAATCGAAATCGATCTCGATATTGTATTTTGATTCTGCATCAATAATAATATCCACCAGGTTGGCAGAATTGATCTTCAGGTCCTTCAACAGATCCGTGTCTTCCGTAATTCCGTTCAATAATTCCTTGTTCTCTGTATAAGGCAACAGTACTTTTTTAAGCTCATCTAAAATTGCTTGTCTATCCATGGTGGTTAAATTTAGAAAATATTAAACAGGTATTCACATCCCCGAAGCCGAAATTTGCTTTGGCTACGGTATTGATCTCTTTTTTGACCATTGTTACAGGCAGGTTTCCCCCCGTCATCCGCACGATCTCCGGGTCAGGATCTTCAAGGTTCACATTGGGGTGGATAAAATCATGCATGACCTGCAAAACTACCGCAACTGCTTCAATTGACCCAGCAGCGCTCAAACAATGACCGATCATGGATTTTAAAGAATTGATGGCCGGGAAATTCTCTTCATTCCTGCCAAGTGCAGTTGACCAGTTCTGGATCTCCAGCCTGTCTGCGACTGTGGCGGTAAGATGCCCGCAGATCAGGTCGATGGAATTCGGATCAACATTTCCCCCAGCCATTGCTGTTTTAATACATTGAATGATCCCTTCGGGATTGGGCGCCGTCATGGTGCCTCCGCCACGCTGTCCCCCCGAATTGGTTGCAGCGCCAACAATTTCAGCATAGATGGTAGCGTTCCGTTCCAATGCGTATTCCATATCCTCCAGCATTAATGCCGCTGCACCTGAACCGGGAACAAACCCACATGCCGTCTGGCTCATCGGCCTCGATGCCTGTTCAGGACGATCATTAAATTTTCTTGACAGTATACGCATAGAATCGAATGTGCCGAAAGTGTATTGGTCCACATGTTCACTGCTACCTACCAGCATTCGCTTCGCTGATCCGTTCTTAATGTATTCATACCCCATCACAATAGCCTGTGTACCGGTTGCGCAGGCTGCAGAATTTGAGATGGTACGGTTGCCCAGGCCCAATCTTCCGGCTACATAGGCAGTGATACCACTACCCATGATCTGTTCCACTACGCGTGATCCTAATTTCTTCGATTCTTTTGCATCCACTTTTTCGATCGCATTTTTGATCACATCCGTATCGGCTACGCTGCTGCCGAAAACGCAACCGGTATCCCAGAGTGTTTTATCATTTTCAATGGCAAATCCTGCGTTGGTCCATGCATCCAGCGCTGCTTTTACGCCGTAGCCGATCCCTATGCTTCTCAACCCATGAAAAGTAACTTCCGGCAGGTAATTCCGCAGGTCTTCCCAGTTAAATTCAGGAATGCCCGCTACCTGGCAATAGAACTTGAGTTCTTCATATTTTGGTACGAACCGGATACCGGAAACACCATTTTGAATGGCATGTAAAAAAGCGGGTACGCCCACGCCGTTGGGAGATAAAACACCTAAACCGGTAACCACAACACGACGACTCATGCTTTTTCAATTTGTTTAATGAATCCTGAGAATATGCCTTTCGCTACCAGTTCTTCTGAAGCATTATACATTTCTACCGCACATTTCAGTTTATTGAAACGAAAATATTGTTTCCTGGATATTACCGAAACCTTTTCTCCGGGCAATACCATCTTATGAAAAGTAACCTCTGTTGAATAAAGTAAAGGGATGATGTTTGTTGCAGCAGAAATATCTTTTTCTCCCTTACCATGCACGATCAGGTTCAGTCCCAATATCACCACACCGATCTGCGCCATGATCTCCGTGATGATCACACCGGGTGTTACCGGGTTGCCGGGAAAATGGTCCTCGTAAAAAAAAGCGTTTTTGCGTAAAGTATAATCACCGCGCACTTCATCCAGTGTAAGCAAAGAAATATGATCCACAAAGCGGAAGCTCGATTTATACGGTAAGAGGTTTAAGATATCATCGTACATTCTTCAAACAAAATATTAGTGCGGTTAACGGCAATGTTCTCCGCCATCAACATGAATAAGGGATCCGTTTATCCAGCCGGATTCATCAGTACAAAGCAGGTAGATCGCGTTGGCAACATCTTCGGGCTGCGTGATCCGTCCCATCGGGTTTCTCTGCTTTGAAAACTCGATCAGTTGCTCACTTCCCGGGATCCTTTTCAACGAAGGTGTTTCTGTTACACCAGCCTGGATCAGATTGGTTCGCAAACCATGCGGGCTCAACTCAACCGCCATATAGGTTACCAGGCTCTGCAAGGAAGCTTTGGCAATAGATACCGCTGCATAATTATCAATATACCTGTTGGAACCCTCACTTGTAAGGCCGATCACTCTTGCATCTTTATAAAAAAACTGTGCCGTCAAAAGGTCCCTTGTCCAGTCGAGAAGGCTTGTCGACATAGCATACGTTGTTCCCTGTATATCATCAATAGACAATGCGTTATCATCCGATATCAATGGTTTTAAATTGCCCCTTGCAATGGAATGAAGCAGTAAACGAACACAATTTTTTTTGCCTGTTAATGCGGCGAATTGTTGTATGAATGATCTTCTTCCTTCTGTATCTAATGCGTTCAGGTTAAATGGCGCAATGGTCACACCGGTTTCATCGGCAATAGCAAACAGTCTTTCTTTCAGGGGTTTTTCTGTTGCGGCCAGATCACGGTAAATAACGGCGATATTCATTCCGTGTTTTGCGAGCTTTTCAACGGCGGCAAACCCAAATCCGCTGGAACCGCCCAGGATAATGGCCCAGAGGCCGGAAAATTGCTTTGTATGTATATCCACCTACCCTTTTTTAAATTACTGAACATCCAATTTCTCTCCTGGCAGGGAATCTAAGGGGTGCATTTCAAATTCTCGTTGATTTGAACCACATAGTCACATAGAAACATAGGATTTCACATAGAAGACCTATGTGTTACAACTATGTGCCTATGTTTCTACTGTGGTTCAAAAAATAAAGTGAACAAACACAATACGAAAATTTGAAATGCACCCAATCTAAGTTCCTGTTTCTCAACATAACAGCCAGATTTTCAAACTAAGTGAAGATAGTTAATTCTTTATATTTGGCATATTTATTGCCTCTATGCAGCTGATGAAAAATAAATTGATTTATAGCGTTTTATGCATGGTTGCCCTTTTTTTGGGGCAGGCGAAAGCATTGGTGGCACAGGGTTTTGATAAAGAAAGTTTTTACTCGGCCATGGCTTCCGGAAATATGGAACAGATCAATGATGAACTCGTTGTTGTACGTGCTGCTTCCTTTCATGAAAAAGATGCCTACGAAGGTGCATTGCTCATGAGAAAATCGGGATTGTTGAAAAAAGCCCAGGAAAAACTAAACGCTTTTAAAGCAGGAAGAATAAAATTTGAGACCGCATTGCAGGATGATGGAGATAATGCCGAATACCGTTTTCTCCGCCTAACCATACAGGAACATGCACCACGCGTAGTGAAATATTATCACGAAATTGAAAAGGATAGCCAATTCATTAAGAAAGCATATAAAAATTTATCGCCCGTTGTTCAGAAAGCCATTCTCGACTACAGCAAAACTTCTAAGGTGTTGAGGCCGGAAGATCTTTAATTTCGATGCACGATGAGTAAAAAAGTATTAGCTATCTATTATTCGCAAAGCGGGCAGCTGGGAGAAATTATTGATAACATTACGGAACCCCTGATCAATGCCGGTATCGCTGTTGAAAAGGTCCGTATCAAACCCGTAAACGATTACGCTTTTCCCTGGACAGGCGAACGCTTTTATGATGTGATGCCCGATTGCGTTTTAGGCGTGCCTATAGAACTGGAGCCTATTGTTTTGAAGGAAAACGCCTACGATCTTATTATTCTGGGCTATCAATCATGGTTCCTTTCGCCAAGTATCCCATCCAATTCTTTGCTGCAACATCCTTCACTCAAAGCTGTTTTGAAAGATACCCCGGTAGTAACTGTTACCGGCGCGCGCAACATGTGGCTGAATGCATTTGTGGGCATCAAAAAATTATTGCGCGAGGCCAGTGCCAATCATGTTGGCAATATTGCGTTGATAGATGAACACCTGAACCCGCTTAGTTATTTCACTATTTTTCATTGGCTGCTGGGTGGTAAAAAAACAAGGTTGTGGGGTATTTTTCCTTTCCCGGGCGTTGCTGATGAAGATATACGCCGTTCAAAATTTTTCGGCGAAACGATACTTCCTTTTTTAACGGCAGGCAAATGGGATGGCATGCAGGAAAAATTGATCACACAAAAAGCTGTGGCTTATAATTACAGCCTGATGATACTGGAAGCAAAAGCGGGGCCGCAATACATAGGATGGGCCAACAAAGCGAACAGCAGTAAGCATAGAAAGCGTGTTTTATCTGTATTTAAATATTATCTTCACGTGGCACTTTTTGTAGGTGCACCAATACTGCTGCTGATAGATGCTATTTTAATCAGGCCTTTTTCATCTCAAAAGGTCAAAAAACTAAAACAAAATTATTTAAACCTGAACTAAACAAAAAAAGATATGCCCTTACAGGAAGTCTATATTACGGATACCTCCATTTTTATGCCTAATGAGCCGGTGAGTAATGATGAAATGGAAACGTACCTGGGTTATATAAATAATAAGCCTTCCAAATCGAAGAACATAGTGCTCCGTAATAATGGAATTAAAACGCGGTATTATGCTTTAACCAAAGAAGGCAAATCAACACATACCAATGCACAGATGACAGCATTGGCGGTGAAGGGATTGTTCAAGAACGATCCTGAAAAAATAAAAGAGATCGAATTACTTTCCTGCGGTACTTCATCGCCCGACCAGTTGCTTCCTTCGCATGGTTCCATGGTGCATGGCTGGTTACCTGAAGCGAATTCTATTGAAGTGGTTTCACCTTCGGGTGTTTGTTGTGCGGGTATGCATGCATTCAAGTATGCTTACCTCGCCATTAAAGCCGGGGAAGTTTCACACGCAATTGCAACCGGTTCTGAACGGTTTTCAGGACAAACGGTATCGAACATGTTTGAAGAAGAGGCGCAGAAATTAGCTGAGTTGAATGAGAATCCTTTTATCGCGTTTGAAAAAGATTTTTTACGTTGGATGCTTTCTGATGGCGCCGCCGCATTTAAAATGTCGGATAAAAAAAATGAAGATGGATTAAGCCTGCGCGTAGATTGGATAGAAGGTGTTTCTTATGCCAATGACATGGCCACCTGTATGTACGCAGGTGCTGAGAAACAAAAAGATGGCAGCCTGAAAGGGTTTATGGATTTTACGGCAGAGGAGATCAAAAACAGATCCATTTTCAGCATCAAACAGGATATCGCTTTACTGAGTGATAATATCGTAAAACTGGGCGGGCAAAAGATCAAAGAGATCTTTGAGAAAAAAGGCCTGGAGACAACTGATGTGGATTATTTTATGCCGCATATTTCCAGCGAATTCTTCAAGCCAAAAATATTTGAATTGATGGAGGTTTATGGGAAGGGTGTTCCTTATGAAAGAT
>JAQBNJ010000122.1 GCA_028288645.1 Sediminibacterium sp. | reverse complement strand
ATAAGGTCATTTACTTCCGAAATGGTGGAGATCCACGGAACTACTATTCCGGTGGGCAGGGGCTATAAAGAAGTATTGGAAAAATTATAAAAAAATATATTCTTTTCTAAATACTTGTCAATGAATGTGTTTCATAACTAAAATTACGATTAATGAAAATAAATTATTGATTAACGATAATTTATTTATCTTCGATGAAAATTATGAAATACGATGAAAAAAATAAAACGTAAAGGTCCGATATGGAAAAAAGTATTGTTGGCAACAGTTCTGGCCTGTCTGGCGCTGCTCACTTATATCCAGCTTTTTTACCAACCGCGACAGGTGGATAATGGCTATGCCAGGTTAAGCAGATTAATCACGGTACATAGTTCGGATGTATGGGTTACCCGCTTTGTACCGAACAGTAACCTGCTCGCCAGTTGCAGTGTTGACAGCACAGTTAAAATTTATGACCGCCGCACCGCGGGTGTAGTAAGTACATTCCGGCACCCTGAAGGCGTTACTTATTTTGACTTCAGTACTGATGGGAAATTACTTGCTACTACATCATACGATCAAAAGGTCAGAATATGGGATGTTGCATCAGGGAATGTGATAAAAACACTAAGCGGCCACACGCGCACACCCTGGTCAGTTAGTTTCAGCCCGGATGCAAAGTACCTGTTAAGCAGCGGTGAGGATGCAACGATAAAAATGTGGGATGTAAATACCGGCGCGCTTATCAGAAATATCACCGATTTCAGCTTATCGGTCTGGGACGTGAAATTTAGCCCGGATGGAAAAACCTTTGCCGCAGGCAGCTTTGATACTCAACTAAAGATTTATAACGTGGTTGATGGAGCCGTAGTAATGGATATCAAAGGCCATACCTCCACGATAGCTGCGCTTGCCTTCAGTCATAAAGGTGATAAGCTCGCCAGCGCATCCGATGATAAAACCATAAAGATCTGGAGCACTGTAAACGGAAAACTTATCCGGACACTCAATGTACCCGAACATGCGCAGGGAGCAGTTTTCAGTCCCGACGATTCCAGGCTGGTTACCTGCGGAAGGGATAAAATCATGATCGGCGAGTTCCTTCAGAATTCCTTTGGCGATTCACATTTTAATAAAGGTGTTCCTGTCCGGATGTGGGATGTTAATACCGGGGCGCTGCTCCAAACCTTTTGCCTCCAGGCAAATGATGTTAATGATGTTGATATAAGTGCGGATGGCAAATGGCTCGCCAGTGCAAGTTCTGACCACACGGTGGCTTTATGGCAGATATTAAAATAACTATGTCAACTTTCAGCCAGGAGATATAATTTTCTGCATAACAAGGTCGTCAATAAAGTAGCCATTGCCAATATCGATATGGATCTCCTGTGTGGCAACAAAACCCTGTTTTTCATAAAAGTGTCTTGCCGGGTTGTCAGATTTTACCTGGACGATCAATTGATGGGCGCCATTTAATTTCGCATAACCGATCACTTCATTCAGCAAAGATTTACCGGTTCCTGTTTTCTGGGAACCTGGTAAAATATATAATTTATTCAGTTTGAAAACGGCACCTCCGTCTTTTGATACTGAAGCGAAACCGACTGGTTCGCCGGCCGAGTCAGCAATATAAAAGCGGTGGCCGCAAGCAAACTGATCACGGAGGGAAGTGGTGCTATAGATCCGGTCGAGCATGTATGCCAGTTGTTCCTTTGATAGCAGGTTGCCATAAGTTGCCGGCCATGTTTTCAGCGCGATCTCCTGAATGGACGGAATGTCTTCGGGAACTGCCTGGCGTATCAGGATGGTGGAGTTCATTGATTGTTTTTCTTTTTCGTTCTGAGAACCTTTAAAGCCGCTTCCAGAATAATATCCTGTTCTGTTTTATATTCCGGTAATGGCACCAGAGCACCCGGCTCGTAATTTTCTCTTGGCTGACCATTTACGTGGAATAATTTTTCTGCTGGCAAATTAAAACCAATCCCTGTTGCAGGCATCGTAAAAGAATATACAGCACCATTCAGGCGCGCCATTTCAGTACCCATTATAGTAGCTCTATGTAAAGCATCGAAACCAATAGTGATGCCTTCCGCGACAGAACCTGTCCAATGATCGACCAGAACGATAAGGGTATTTAAGTAGGGATGTTCTCTTGGCGAGACAATCTCAATCCAACTGCGCTTAATACCGGTTTCGATAGAATCAGCCGTGAGTTCATGTTTCTGATAAAATCCTTCCTTTCGGATAAAGCTTCCCAAAATTGCTTTTGCTACCGAGGTGTTTCCACCTGAGGGAGTTTGCCTCAGATCAAGTATCAAAGCATTTGTTTGTCTTAACCTTGTTATCGCAGAATCGAATGAAGGAATTGTGGCATTGTCCCATAGCCTGTTATTTATTAATATATAACCAATATTTCCAGGAATTATTTTATTTTCAACCAAATTGAGAACGGTAGATTTAGCGGAAGTATTATTTATTGCGTCCGGATAAAAGGTCTCCTGCTTTCCTTTATAAGCAAGGGTGATCTTGCGCTTTTCCGAATGCTTTCCCGCCAGTAAAACCCGGAGAGCATAATTCATTGCTTCAGGATCTCTTTTAAGTAATGTTTTGGGAAGGAATGGTTCTATGGCCTTTCCAACCGCAATATCATTGAATGCCAAAACCTCCATTCCGGGATGAATACCGCTTCTGTCCGCACCGGATCCTTTCCTGGTTTCAAGCACAACCGCTTTTCCGTTTTTGTATTCGGCCCAGATATCCGAACCCGAAGGAACCAAACGTTGGGATTCTGCCGTATTTGCGGAAAGTGAAGCATGATGGTCATATAGCTCATATAATGCTTTTTCCAGCAAACCTATAAAGCTGCCTTTTGATGTAATGGTATCTGTCAATGGCCTGTACACTGCTTTTGTTTTATCCCAATCGGTCATTTTTTTATCCCAGTAACAGTAATTTTCTTTGACCGTGTTCCAGAAATAGTCGAAATCCCTGGTATAAATATTGGAAATCATATCCTGCGCCTGAGTATTCATTGCAAAGCCGCAAAGAGCAAGAAAGGTGCAAATCCGCTTTTTCATTTTTTCATTATTTTTTGAAGCCCGTCAAAAAACACATCAATGTCAAGAGGAGCAGAGCTAAACGAAAACATAAAACGTGCTTCACCGGTGGCTTTGTTCCAAAGATAAAAATCAGCTAATTCCTGTATCCGCGATAAATAGTCAGCGGGAATATCAACGAAAACGGCATTTGATTCTAACGGCCTTGTAATTTGTAATTCAGGAAAGTCAGAAAGCCTGAGTGCGAAACCGGCAGCCATATCATTTGCATGCGAAGCAAGTTCTTGCCACAGGTCATCGGTAAGCATAGTTTTAAACTGGCAGGCAATGAAACGCATTTTGGAAGCGAGTTGCATACTTCTTTTAAGATGGAATGCAGTATTAATGTTTGCTGTCTTTTCAAAAAAAAGTACAGCCTCGCCGAATGCCATTCCATTCTTTGTACCACCGAGCGTTACCATATCTACAGTTTCGGTCATCTTGCCCAGTGAACATTTCATAGCTGCTGCTGCATTGTATAAACGCGCGCCGTCCATATGTACCAGAAGTCCATGTGTTTTGGCCAGATCCGTGATCTTTTTTATTTCATCGTGTGTATATATGGTGCCGTATTCTGTAGGTTGCGAAATGGTGATAACGCCTGGCTGGGGATGGTGAACGTCGCCAATCCGGTTGAGCTTTTCCAGGAGTTTTTCGACGTTCATTTTACCGTCCACCGATTCAACAGGATATAGCCTGGCTCCAAGAAGCGCTTCGGGGGCAGTTGATTCATCTACATAAATGTGGGAAACATCTGTGCAGAAAACAGACTGGTATGGTTGCAGCACTGAAGCAATGGCAAAATTATTGGCACCTGTGCCATTGAATACAAAATAAGCCTGGGAGTTCCGACCGAATTCCTGCTGCAAAAGCGCCTGAACGTCATGAGTATAAGAATCCCTGCCGTAAGAGGGGGCATAGCCATTGTTGGCATCGCGGATCGATTCCAAAAAGGCAGGGTGCACGCCGGAATAATTTTCGCTGGCAAAACACGGTCTATGTACCATCTTATAAAACCATATTGGTATTTAATTATTACCCGGTCAGGTCATCATTGTTTATCCGTTTTCTCTATTACATCTTCTTTTAGTTCCCAAAATTATAAGTTACCTTCAAATAGATAAAATGATCGTTGCCTTTCTTGTCGCATAATATCCGGATTTTGTCGCATAATTTTTGCGATTAAGGTTTTTCTGGCGGATAACGCTTTAATTTGGCGCCAGTGAAAGCGTACTGGTATCAAAGAAAATGGGTTGTCGTGTGCATGCATATCCTGGCGTGGGCCCTGTTGTTCTCATTGCCTGTCCTGCTCACTTCGTCCCACACCAGTGAAAACCCGCAAGCTGTAAAGGACGAGCCGGTGGATATTTTCTATAACGCATGCATGAATACCTGGTGGATCCTCATGTTTTACTTCAATGCCTACCGCATCATTCCCCGTTTTTTATATACGAAAAAATACTGGGGCTTTGCATTGGTGCAGGCCATCATTTTAGTCACTGCCTATGTGTTGTCTGTAACCCTGTTCCATTTCCTTTCGCCTGGAAAGATCTTTGCTTCAGGCCCGAATGCGCTCTTCACGTCTTTTACTTTTCTTTTTATCATTGCCGCAAGTACCGCATATCGTTTTGTGGCTGACAAACTCAAAGATGACAAGCTAAAATCAGAAAAGGAAAACAGTAACCTGAAAACGGAACTTTCATTATTACGTTCACAGGTAAGCCCGCATTTCATGTTCAATGTTTTAAACAATATGGTAGCGCTTGCCCGTAAGCGATCTGACCTGCTGGAGCCTTCCCTTATCAAACTCTCTTCGCTGATGCGTTATATGTTATATGAATCGGATGGCGAAAAAGTATTTCTGGATAGAGAAACGGAATATCTACAGAGTTATATTGACCTGCAACAGCAACGCTTTGGCAACAAAGTAAAAATCACTGTTGACTTTGCTACTGATAAGGACAGTTATCGCATAGAGCCCATGCTGCTGATCCCATTTGTAGAAAATGCATTCAAACATGGTACCGGCCTGATTGAAAATCCCTACATTAATATCAGGCTACAGGCAAAGGAAAATCTGTTGTTCTTTTCTGTGAGTAACCGTTATCATCCCGGATCGCAGGAGATTAAAGATAAAACATCAGGAATAGGCTTAACCAATGTAAAACGCAGGCTTAGCCTGCTGTACGGCCGTTTGCATAATTTGCAGGTAACGGACGGGAATGCGATTTTTTTAATAACACTCCAAATCAACCTTTCTTAGTTATGCGTTGTATTGCAATAGATGACGAGCCGCTTGCACTGGAACTACTGGTTGACAATATCAGCAAAGTACCCTTTCTTGAGCTCGCCGGAAGTTTTGATGATCCTGTGAAAGCCATGCATGTACTTTCACAGGAGAATATCGACCTGATTTTCCTTGACATCCAGATGCC
>JAQBNJ010000119.1 GCA_028288645.1 Sediminibacterium sp. | reverse complement strand
CATAACGACTGCCATGATCGTGAAATATGCAGACCACTACATCCTCTTTGGTGAGTGTTGATTTTAATTGCATCAATCCCTGTAAACAACTGCCGGCGCTGTATCCGCAGAACAAACCTTCTTCTTTGGCGATTCGCCTTGCCATTACAGCGCCGTCTTTATCGGTTACCTGTTCAAACTTATCTATCACACTCATATCGTAATTAAGGGGCACAAAGTCTTCCCCAAAACCTTCAGAAATATAAGGGTGTACTTCATTCATATCTATTTCACCTGTGTTGTAATATTTAGTGAGCAAAGAGCCATATACGTCGATCGCCCATATTTTAATATTGGGATTTTTTTCTTTGAGATACATAGCGGATCCTACAATGGTACCACCTGTTCCTGCCGTACAAACAAGATGCGTGATCTTTCCTTCTGTCTGTTCCCATATTTCAGGACCCGTACTTTCATAATGCGCCTGCCTGTTGGCGAGATTATCGTACTGGTTCATGTACATGGAATTCGGAATTTCTTTGGCAAGTCTTTTCGCCACGCTGTAATAACTTTTTGGGTCCTCGGGCAAAACATTGGTAGGACAAACGATTACTTCTGCCCCCACGGCTTTTAATATGTCTGCTTTTTCTTTGGATTGTTTATCGGTGGTAACAAAAATGCATTTGTAACCTTTTACACAGGCTGCAAGAGCAAGACCCGTGCCGGTGTTTCCGCTGGTTCCTTCAATAATGGTTCCACCGGGTTTCAGTTTACCTTCCTGTTCGGCTACTTCTACCATTTTGAGGGCCATACGATCCTTGATGGAATTGCCGGGATTGAAATAATCCACTTTGGCCAGCACAGTGGCGGGAATGTCTCTGGTAACTTTATTCAGTTTGATCAGGGGAGTATTGCCAATCGTTTCGAGGATATTATTGAGCCACATAAACTAACACTTGTTTCGCGCAAAGGTAAAGTTTTGGGCATCCGGTTGGCAACCAGTTGCAAAATAGATGATTCGAGAAAGGGAAATTATTTGCAGGGTCCATAGCCCATGGTCCATTGTCCATAGTTGGTCTCCGCAATCCATGGACCATCGACTATGGGCCATGGACGAATGTTTCAATTCTGACTAAAACGTTTTTACCAGGCGTAAAATGGAACCCTCGTCCTGGTTGCTCTTAACATCGTCGTGTGCGACTTCGGTGTTGTTTGTTTTTTTGTCTTCATGCAGGTAACCAACTATTACAGCTGGAACTAAAGCGATAAGGGCGGCGATGCAGGCGGCAGAGATTAAATTTTTCATGACTGTTATTTTTTAAGTGTTTTAATTGCTTTGATAGAACAAAGATATAATGTTTGATAGTACTATGCTAAACAAAGTACCTTTTTAAAGTTGGTATTTACCATAGGATAATAGTAAGTTATGCTTTGAAACGCAGTAAATACAAGGGTTTTCGCGGTTTACGCCTTTAAAAAGTAGAAATTGAGGAAAGTGACGAGCGGTAAATCGGCGGGATGAGAAACAGAAAAATATTGAACACTGAACAAGGAATGTTGAATTTTGAAGTATTGGCACCCGTAAATTACGTGCCTTCTTATAGGCGGGTGAGCGCTAAAGCCTCACTTCAACATTGAACATTCCTTGTTCAGTGTTCAATATTCAAAGAGTTATTTTGGGCGCCGCAAATGTGTCCTCACATTTGCTGGATTGAGATGGGAATGGATTTGTGGGGACACAAATCCGGCGGCGTCAGGACTTAAACAGTTCGGTCATTTTGCCGCAGATATCGCTTTCTATCATCTTTTCAGCAACGGCGATCATATTCTTAAATGCCTTCGCATTACTGATGCCATGGCCTATGATAACCGGTTTGGCTACACCGAGGACAGGTGTTCCGCCATAATTTTCATAATGGAAGCGGGCAAAATATTCATCGTTTGCAAAACCGCGCTGTTGGGCAAGGTCATACACGGATTCGGCCATTTTGAGGATGATATTACCTGTAAAGCCATCACAAACGATCACATCTGCCTTGTCGTTGAACAGGTCACGGCCCTCGATATTGCCGATAAAATTGATCTTGGTATTTGCTTTTAAAAGGGGATAAGTGGCCTGTGCCAGGATATTTCCCTTGCCTTCTTCCTCGCCTACATTCATCAGGCCGACCTTAGGGTTCTCGATATTGAAGATATTGCCGGCATATAAACTGCCGAGTATGGCGAACTGGTCCAATTGTTCAGGTTTGCAGTCCGAGTTCAATCCCGCATCCATAATAATACCCGTGCCGCCGTTGATCTTCGGAACCACCGTAGAGATCGTTGGCCTGAGAACGCCCGGAATGGTCTTGATGCTGAACATGGCACCGACAAGCATAGCGCCCGTATTACCTGCGCTGATAAAGGCATCTATTTTACCGGTAGCCAGTAAATGAAAACCGATAGCAATGGAAGAGCGTTGTTTTTCTTTTAATGCCTTTGTCGGGTGCTCGTGGTAACCGATCACTTCCGGGGCATGTATCAAATGCAAATTAGGTGATGTAACCTGGTACTCCTCCAGTAGAGGTTTTACCAGTGTTTCATCACCTATGCAGTATATAGAAGCTGTACGTGTATTGTCAGACAAGTATAGTTGCAAGCCTTTCACCGCTTCAAGCGGTGCAAAATCTCCACCCATCATGTCAAAACCAATATTCATCGTGGCAGGAAGCTAAAGTTGAACTAAAAAGGTTACGCTTTCAGTGGCGCTTTTTCAGCTACCAGTTTCCCTTTATAGAACAATTTACCTTCGCTCACGTGCGCGCGGTGGCGTACATGGGTTTCACCAGTGGTGCTGTCTTTGCTTAATGTTACTTCCTGTGCTACGTAGTGAGTTCTTCTCTTGGCGCTACGTTGCTGGGAATGTCTGCGTTTAGGATTCGGCATATCTCGAAATTTATAGTATAAAAAAGTAAAAAATTATTCCAGTCCTTTAAATTGATCCAGCCCTTTCCAGGCTTTGTTATTGTCCTTTTGGGTTTCTTCTTCCATCTTCCTCAGCTTTTCCAACACTTCCGTGTTGCATTTTGGCCCGCCAAAGTCTTCTTTACTGCACATTTTCTGCAACGGAATACTGAGGTTGATGAACTCGTAGATCCAATCACCCACGTACAAATGACTTTCGCCGCGGCTGATATAATATACATCAGGATCTTCCTCCTGTTCGTTCATCGGTTCGGGATCATCCACCATCTTTACAATGATGTTGAATTCGTCCCAAAGCTGCATGGGCAGTGTGTTTCCACACCTGTCGCAGGCTGCGTTCACTGTACCATCAACATCAAATTTCAACTGCATAAAGCCGTTGTTCTTTTCAAGGCTTAATTTGACATTAGCGATACAGTTCTCAAAATCCTGCACACCATAGGGTACAAAGAACTTGTCCTCAATTCGGTATTCGTATTCGTGAATTCCCGGCTTCAAACCAACGTATGCTATCTCGAATTCCCGGCGCTGATTCATAACCGTTTTTTAAGGGCTTGCAAAATTACTCTAAAACAGTGGAAATACCAAAGGAAATTGGCCCCGGAGCGGGGCAATTAGCAATTAGCAATTGGTAATTAGTAATTCGGCACAGGCTTTTCTTGTAAATGCATGGCTCCAAATTACTAATTGCTAATTACTAATTACTAATTTTAAAAATATGAGGTCTCCATTCAAGATATCCGGTCGCAAATGGGTCAAATTCGGCCTCCTGTTAGCTC
>JAQBNJ010000118.1 GCA_028288645.1 Sediminibacterium sp. | reverse complement strand
ATCTCGTAGCTGTCACGCAGTGCTTTCGACACGGAAGAGATAGACAGGCCCAGTTCTTCGGACAGCTTTTTTAAATTAATACTGCTCATAAAATTGATCCATTTATAAAAGGAATGCAGGTATGGATATCGGCGGGTTGACGGCCTAAGATACATTTTTTACGAAAAAAAGTGAAAACGTTTTCGTAAAAGCACGAAAACCGCAGTGGCCTTCTATTGAGGGATAACATTATTTGCCGGTAGTGAAGTAAGCCATACCGGCTTTAACAAATAAAGCGATACTTCGAACCATTATATGCAAAAGCCAGGGAAATAACAATAGCAAAAAGGCTTTAATATAAGGTGCCGTCTGGCAGAAAAATGACTGTAGATCGAAAGCTAATAATTACAGATCAAACATCAGGTTTAATCCAATAGTTGAAAATTTTATGCTGCTGGAGCCCGTTTTAAAAAAGAACCCAAGAGAAGCTGGTTTTTGTTTTTCCAGTGTAGGAGATACATCGAATCTTATCCCCGCTCTTACAAGCGGCCCCTGCGTTGCACCATTAAACACAAATCTTGTGGAGGGATTTATATAAGAAAAACTATAACCCAGGCCAAAATACAGCCCCGTTTCTTTGTCATTCTCCGGTGACCGGATAGAACCCATATTATAATCCACAACCAACGGCAATTCATAAGACATGGCTAAACCAGAGTTTAGTTTTTTGCTATCTGAATTCAGGTTAACTCCAATGCCAAGAGATAGTGGTATGCCGATATCGAAAGAAGCACTGCCGCCCGCAGGGAAAAGATACCTTGGAAAATAAGTAACCCCCAGGTGTATAAAAGAAACTGGGCCATGCGAAGTATAAAAGCTGGGATCGTACTCATAAACATCCTGCAACTTAATCAAAGAGGCAGTTGAACCTAAACCGTGCATGAATTTTTGCGCAGATAAATGGGATACTGATAAGTAGAAAATAACCAACAGGCACAGCTTTTTCATAATAAGCTTGTTACATTATTTGAGGTTCCAAGATAATATAAATTAATATGCAAAGTCAGATTGCAGATCGTATAAAAAAATTGCCGTAAACCACACCGGTGTAAAGTAATTTGCCGCACTCTTCTAGGGCGTGGATTTTAAAGGGTCTTCTAAAAAAAAAATCGGGCTTTAGCCAGGAGAACACTCCTGGCTAAAGCCCGACCGACAATTGTGACTGTCATTCTTGTCCACGCCCTAAAGGGCGCGGCAAAAAAGTGTGCAAAGATCAACATTCAAAATTCCTTGCTCAATATTCAAAATTCCTCATCCCTTCTTTCCCTTCATCGCCTTATACCGCATCATCGCTTCAACATAATAGTAATCAGCGTAAGTAAGTGCCACATCCACTTCTGAATTGCCCGGAAGATGGCCGGTACTGTGTTTCAAAATAAAACCGCCATTCTCGCCGATAGGAGCTGTATAAGCCCGTGTTGCAAGTTCGCGGATCACTTTTTCAGCAAAAGCTATGTAAGACTGGCTTTTTTTCGCATCTGCATATTTGCTCAATTCCAGCAATGCAGAAGCCATGATCGATGCGGCAGAAGCATCACGGTAGGTAGCGGGAATTTCCGGTGAATTATAATCCCAGAATGGAATTTTATCTGCCGGCATATTCGGATGCGTCATCAGGTAATTGGCGATCCTGTTTGCGTGTTGCAGGTATTTCACATCTTTTGTAGAACGATACATCACGGTATAACCATATAGTCCCCATGATTGTCCTCTTGCCCATGCAGAATAATCTGCATAGCCCTGCGCAGTTTGTTTCACGTTTACATTTCCTGTGGCAGGATCATAATCTACCACATGCCATGAACTGTAATCGGGACGGTAATGATTTTTCATCGTTGTGTTCGCGTGTGTAACCGCGATCTTATAGAAGGAAGAATCTCCGCTGTGTTTGGTGGCCCAGAATAACAATTCAAGGTTCATCATATTATCGATGATCACGGGAAATTTCCATTTGGCGGTTGCGCCCCATGACTGGATACAGCCTACTGTGGGATTGAATCTTGTTGATAATGATTTTGCACTGTTCATCAATATTTCCTCGTATGCTGCGGTTGGCATCAAACGGTTGGCGTTGCCAAAGCTGCAGAACATCATAAAGCCGAGGTCATGCGTTCCTTTATTGAATTGTTCTTTCTCTAACAATTTTTCTGTTCTTGTTGCTTCCGTCCATAACGCGTTGTCGTGCGAGTTTTCGTAGAGATAGTTGAGTGTGCCGGGATAGAAACCGCTGCACCACCAGCCTGAGTTACTTGTTTCTGATTTTTTTGTCAACGGATTATAGTTCCTCGGCAATACAGCGGGCGCAATATTAGCAGCCATATATTTATATTGATCGGCTGCTTTCTGTAAAGCGGTGTCGATCACTTTTAATAAAGGCGTTTGCGCTTTTTGTGCAAAGCTGCTGCCAGCTGCAAATAGGAAAGCGACTACGACAATGATCTTTTTGTTCCTGTGCATAGGGTGGTTGGTTTGTTTCATAAATATCATCAAAAATAAAGAAGAATGCCATCCCGGCCGTAGGCGGGATGGCATTCAAAATTTTGCTTAATAAAAAAAGAACAATAAACTATTCCGGTATTTTATCCAGTGGTGCTACGTTAGTAGCAGAACCGGTATAGCCAATATTCTGGTTGATATGCCCGTCAGAATTTGCAAGGATAGCTGATTGCGGAATAGGCCATAAAACGTGGTACTGGCTTATTCTCATCACATCACCGTGAACGGTAACGAAATTCTTGGCATAGAATACATTCTTTTCAAGAATGCGGTCAACCATAAAATTAGAAGTAGAAAAGTTAGCTATTGTATATGTTTTACCATTGTCTGCAACTTTACCGGTCTTGGCATAAATGTATGCGATCCTTGTCAGCTCAGATTTACGTGGTTCTTCAAAATACAGTTCGCGTGCCCTTTCATCCAATACGGTGGCGATGCTCATTTTTGAAACGGGATAAGCGGCACATTTGGCCCTTGTACGTACAGCATTGAGATCAGCTGCAGCACTTGTCATATCACCTTTCCATACATAAGCTTCAGCACGCAGCAGGTATGTTTCTGCTAAACGGAACACATACCAGTCTGAGTGACCGCCTGTCATTGGTGTATGCTCAGGATCAGGTATATACAATTTGTAATGCGGCCATGCATACCAACTGCGTAATGTATCGGTACAAAGCAGTCTGCCATCAGAATGGAATAACCTGAGTCTCAATCCAAACGCAGTATCCACGCCTTTTAGAGCAGGATTGCTGTACCGCAGATTTTCCATGTATACCCAGTTACCTGAAGTACTGTCATGTCTCAGGTCATTAGGATCATCCCAGATTTCTTTGGTTGCATAAGAGGTAGAACGGCAGCGGCCGATACCACGTCCATATATCTGCATCAGATCTATCTCAAGATTAGCCAAGGCTGATACACCTGCCCTGTTAGCAGGAGTCAGAATATTTGTTCCGATAGAGATACCTGCAGCACAATTACGCATCAGGAGGCTGGCCCCGGGGAAAGCACTGGCAGCGCCTAAACGGTCCGTTGTAATATATATCGCTTCAGTATTAACTGCAGCTGCTTTATTATCCGGGCGGTGAAGATCCCAGGTTATATTCTTGCTGGCATTACCTGCATCAACACCAAACCTGTTGGTCATGAGTTTATAACTTCCCTGGCTGATCACAGCTGAAGCAGAAGCTATCGCATCATCAAACAGGCCAAGGGCAAGATTGATCTTGGTAAGAAGATGATAAAGGGCAGCCCTGTTGATATCACCTTTGTCTGTGATCCATGGAACCCATTTAACACCAAACTCAAGATCCGTTTTCATACGGGTTAGAATTACTTCCCTTTTAACGGTAGCAAAATCCGTTTTGGCGAAAGTAACTTCTTTGATAGGGCACGGAACATCACCAAACTGGTGCGTAAGCCTGTAATAAGCAAATGCCCTGAAGAAATAAGCCTGGCCAAGTATTACATTCTTTGCAGAATCTGCAATAGCAGTTGCCAATGGCACACGGCTGATGATGGTATTGGCCGCGCGGACAGTCACATATTGCCTGTCCCAGAAATACCCGATCCGGTTATAGTCAACGTGGTTCAGTTCGGCATCGGGCCTGATCTGTACGTCCAGGTTTTGTGCAGGACCGGCTTTATCATCCGTGCCTTCTACAGATTCTTCTGAAAAGATCTGCTCCGTGATCTGTGGTGCATTATCACCATACCAATCGGGACGGATATTATTAGAAATAGAAGAGATCGCGGATCTGAAACCTGCAATATCTACAAACGTATTTTCCGGTACGTATACCGAGAGCGGCTTAGGATCGAGCCATTCTTTTTTACAACTGCTTAAAACCATCAGGCCGATGCAGGTGACCGATGCAATGACGGTTAATTTATATATTTTATTCTTCATTTCAGTCTGTTTAAATGGTTAGCTT
>JAQBNJ010000111.1 GCA_028288645.1 Sediminibacterium sp. | reverse complement strand
TTCTTTCTCGTAATATGCCTGGACAAGAAATGCAGAACGGTAAGCTACGGCAACCGGTGTTTCTTTTTTCCATCCGTTCATCATCATCCAGTTGGGTCTTCCGTTTGTGTATTTGGTGGGAGGGTGGATCACATGAATATCATACAGGTTGAGGTCATACGGATCAACCGCTTTATTGTCTTTCATTGCTACAACAGAATTGGTAACCGGTGCTTTTTTGATCCACGACTGATATAATAATGAGCCAAACTGATCTGTGCTGTTCTCTATCATTTCAGTCTGGTCGATCGTTAACGGATCGATCTTTGAAATGATCTTGAAATACGCAGCCATAGGGATGCGTTCACCTGTTGCACCTTCTTTAATATGACCGTAACCCGCATGCACTAATATTTTCGCCGCTGTATCTTTTTTAGAAAGAAAGTTATAAATGTTTTGCGCCTGTGCATATTCGCGCTGGTTAACGGTATGGCCCTGCACGGTGTCTTCATAAGGAACCAATGTATAGCCGATCTCCAGGGCTTTTCTTACCAGTTCAGCGGCAACTGGCTCATTTACATAATAACCTGTGAACGCATTTATTTTTACGATAGGATTTTTACTGTAGTTGTCAAGCATCTCCATCGCGAGGTAATGAAAACCCTGCTGGTACATTTCTTCGAGTAGAGAAGCAGTGAACGCACGCGCCTGTGGTTTATCGTGTGGTTCATTGATCATGACTACCCTGGCTTTTTTGGCTTTGCTGAGGATGAATTGTTTTGCATCCATGTAATACACGCTCTTTGCTGCATCAGATAATTTATCCGTTGTGATCTTTGCAGAATCCGTTGGCTTGTCATAAGCTTTTTGTTCAAACGCCAGTACACTGGCATTGTCGCCAATAAAAGAAACTGCCTGCGCCATGGCTTCATAATAAGAAGCAGTATCAGCGGCTAAGAGTCTTTTTTCCTGGAGAAATCCTTTGTAAAGGGCCTGCAGGTAATGCAGTCCATTTTTATTAAACACATCGAGGTAAAGGGAAGAATCGGGCTGGATTTTGGGAGGCTGATTTTTGATAAATGTTTTCAGCTCCTGCAAAGGGTCGCTTAACTGTGCCCTGGAGATTGCTGCAGCGAATAAAAAAATAATGAGTAGTCCTTTTCTCATGAAACAGTATTTCTGCAAGGATACGATAGCGGATGTTAGTAAAATTCTAAAGATAATCCCTGAGCCTTGTTTTTAACAGTTCCACACCTTCTGAAGCAGGCGCCTCAATTTCAGTAAGATTGTATATTGATCTTGTTGCAGGAATGTTTTTATCAATGATAAACTTTGGTACGTGCGTGGGCGCATAACTTAACAAACCTGCAGCGGGATATACAACCAATGATGTACCTATCACGACGAATATATCTGCCGTACTTGTGATATCAGCGGCTGATTCTATCATGGGTACGGGTTCTTCAAACCAAACGATATGCGGCCGGAGTTGACCGCCCTCGGGTGCCAGATCTCCCAAATTAATATCGCCTTTTATATCGTAGATATTCCAGTTGCCATAGCCGATTGATGTTCTCATTTTAAAGATCTCTCCGTGCAAATGCAAAACATTAGTACTGCCTGCGCGTTCATGAAGGTCATCGATATTTTGCGTGATGATCTGTACATCAAAATCTTTTTCCAGTTCTGCTAAACCAATATGCGCCGCATTGGGTTGCGCCTTGGCAACATCTTTTCTGCGCATGTTATAAAACTCAAGAACCACTTTGGGATCTTTTGCCCAGCCGCGTGGCGATGCCACTTCATAAATATCAAAGCCTTCCCATAAACCATCACTATCACGAAAAGTGCGGATACCGCTTTCTGCGCTGATACCCGCACCTGTTAATACAACCAGTTTCTTTTTGGGCTCTACGGTTTTGTTATGTTCAATTTTCTTTTCTTCCATACAAATATGAATGCAATGATACCCGCTGCAATTAATGGCCAGATGCTTACAAGCCCAAGCAACAAACCACTGAGGATGCGCAAGCCATCTTTAAAGCTGTCTCTCAGTTTTACAAAAAAACCGGATGGTTCGGTTACCCTGTTGTCGGGATTAAGGTACTGAAAATATTGCAGGTGTATGGTGCTATAGGCTGATTGGTGCGTAAGATATCCGACGCGGCCCGAGGCAGACTCAATGCTTTCCTGGATAGCGTTGATCTCATTCTCCACTTCCAGTATTTCTTTCATATTCTTTGCCTGTTTCAGCAGTCCAAGATAGCGATCCCGCATTTGTTTTTTTGCTTCGAGCCTTGAACGGGTATCTACCACTTCACCTGTTACATCTTCGCTGCTGATCTTTTTCTGTAGAACTTTAATGCCTTCTCCCGAAAAAGAATTCATCAGGTTTTCGAATTGATCAACAGGTACTTTAATGGATATATTATTGGCATTCCTGTCATCAGATAAAACCTGTTCTTCTGATGCGATGTACGCGCCATAGGCTTTTAATCCTTTGTGGATCGTTTGATTGTAGCCGGAATAATCTTTCAACTCTAAGGTTACCTCGGCTGTCTTGATGATCTTTTTGTCCCAGTCCTCATGTGTTTCAGCCGTTTTGCTTTGTGGTGCAGCGGGCGCTAAAAAACGGCCGGTATGTACTGAGTCTGCAATTTTATTTTGATCTCCTAAACCAGGCTCAGGTTTGAACGATTCCATTTTTGCCACGACAAGATCTTCCTGTTTGTTTTTGGTACTGCATGAGAGTATCAGCATGGCTATAACAGCCATGTACATGGTTATGCGTTTCA